>JAAEPI010001220.1 GCA_024232835.1 Cytophagales bacterium | reverse complement strand
TTTGTCCGTGGCAATTCTTCAATATCATAAGTGTGAAATAGGCCACTTTCGTAATTTGATGTTGTTTTATAAATTCCACAGGCAAAAGCAGTTAGGATTTCATTGCCATCGCTTTGACTTACAATATGATCTAAATATACAAAGAGCTCTTCACAGACTTCATTTGACGTTCTAGATGGATTAATATCGGGATCAAGTATGCTAGAGATAGTCCGTAGCCAAAGCGCAGCTTGGTTAAGCTCATCATAAGTTTCTCCGACAGAAGTTAAGGCTAGAATGATTCCTGATTTTAAGGCAAGCAAACGTTTGTCTGGAATATAATTTGTTAATATTTCAACTGTATTCAACAGTTCGATAAAGCCTTCGAACATCTCGATTCCAGCAAGTCGAAAAGGAGGACGACCTTTCAATGTGAGCAAATAACGGGCACGACGTAAAATGGCATCAACTATATCATTTTGTTTTTTTTTGAGTTCGGAGCCACTTGTTCGGTGTCATCTTTCGACAAATGTTCCGTATTGTCCGTTGAAGGAACAAGGCCCGTTACCGTCATTACACCAGGCTGTTCCACATATTCGGGTCGAATAAGATCACCAATTTCTCTTCGGACTGTTTTGCGAAGTTCAACCTTCATTGCTTCGTCAGCATTTGCAACTGGTTCAGCAATGTTTTTCAAGTAATGTGACTGACAAAAAGCATGTCGTGAGTTTGGAAAAATGGTTTGGATTGCAGGGACAAGACCCCGCTGCTTATCACTTAGAATAGCAGATACTTCCAGGTTTAAATCTGCTATTGGTTGCAGAAAATTTTCAAATGCAGATTGTCCTTGCTCACTTAACCAACCACTTCGGATTGTGAGATTTGTTTGAAGTTCTCGAATAACCCATAGCTGCGGCTCTCCACTTTCAGGAGCTAGCCCATCTAAGGATAAAATTAAACCTGATTCCTGGGATTTATCTTTCAATTGATCCATGAATTTTCGTTCACTGCAAGCCAATAGAGGCTGATAGACCTTGTAATAGATATGCCGAACATGGGATTCACTAATTTTGACTTTGTCCAATAGCTTTTCATGGATTTGTTCAAATTGTTTGAGGTTATTTTGCCGTTGCCATCCGATGGAA
>JAAEPI010001219.1 GCA_024232835.1 Cytophagales bacterium | reverse complement strand
GAAGCATCATAAACGATGTGCAACTTGGTGGTGGCTTTGTCTGGACGGATAACACAGTGGTGTGGGATATAATGTATCAACGGACCCTCAGCCATCTCTGGAGTGACTTTTTCTATGATTCCCATTTTGAGCTGATTATCAATGGTTTCACCATATTTTTCCAAAACAGTTGGATTAGAACTGAATGTTTTCATCAGATACCGCAGCCTAATGAACGCCTTCTCGTAATTTGACAAAAGAGCTGGATATTCTTCTTTCCAAGGCCAGGTAACGAAATATCTGTTGTCATGAAACTGAATGGAGCGATTAAAAAGTTGTAGCGCAACATCATCATCCACAGAATAAGGGGAATCGGCTATACCAATAGACTCAAGAGACCAAAACTGCTTGATCTCAGGTTCGCAAAAAACTGGACTAATGTTGTTGTGAAGCAGTAACGACGCCGATTCATTCTTGGAGGTTTCAGTTTCATATTTCCCAGTAGGAATCCAACCCAATGTAGATTTCAGCAGAAAAAGGCTAGGAGAAATACTTTGCCGTTCAAAGGATACAAAATCGTAGTAGTGATCTGTTCCAATAAGAATGTCGACAACCAATCGACCTGCCGTATAGTGAATTGGATCAGCCAAAAATAGAGATTTGGGAAAAGTATCCAGCTTGAGAGCACCTCTTTCAATAGGCCTCGTAATCAATGATACAACATTTGCAGAGATCATCTTGAACGAACCATCGCGTTGCTTGACATTGATGTGAACGGCTGCACTTGAAATTGGCTTGTTTCGACTTGAGCCAAAGGAGGCAACAGATAGCGTTTCATAATGAAATGGTTCCAAAGAAAGTTGATCAGCCGTACATTGAGTGATAAAAGATCGTTGACTGCCCGTGTCAAACAACAGTCGAGCTTCCATTTTCTTGTTGGAGTCTCCAATATTGGAAATTTCAGTGACCGCCGTTTGGAGAAGACCAGTTTCATTGGGTGCCAGCAAAGCAACTTCCGGTTCGGATACCATAGGTCTGTTTGAGTCGATCGCCACAGGTGGAGTGGATGAAGAAGCCGCTTGATAAACAGGCGTATTTGAACGAGTTGGAAACGATTGATGACACAAACTGGTGTGATGTCTCTGCTGTAAATTCATACAACCTTTCTGATTTGGGCACTGACGAACCATGTGATTGTCACTGAGACAATTGAAACAATGATGGAACGCTTTCCTCTTTCGCTGTTCCAAAGTAGGAAATTTGGCACAATGGGCCGAAAAGTGTGCTTCTCCACAATAAAAACAGACCTTTTTGGTATTCATAGAAAATGATCCTGCTGTAGACTTTTGCGACGGCCTCTGCTGATAAGGAAATTTTTGCTGATTGAATCTGTTGTTGTTATTGTTGAATTGGCGATGAGTATTCTGTGATTGACTCTGTTGAGACGGAAGAGCGGCACCATTTTTGAACTCCTTGATTTCTTGTTTTTGCCGCTCCAAATTTCTCGCCAATTCACACAGTTGTTCAAACGTTGTTGTGTCCTCCATTTTAGCCAACAAGTCAGCTTTATAACGATCGTGAACGCCAGTTATAAAAAGATGCTTCTTTGCAACATCAGACGAGAAAACTTCCAATCTTTCAGCTCGACGCAGCAATTCTGATAGGTGTTCGCCAAAAACAGTAATCGAATCATTAGGAGCTTGCTTGCAGGCGAACAACTCTTTGTATCTCATGGTAACAGATGTGGTATCTTTGAAATAGTTGGTAAGGGCCTCGATCATCAAAGGATAACTCGATTTCAACTCCTCGCTTTGGGAATGAATGAAAGAAGCTGCTGAATGTGACAACTTTTGCTTGAGCCAAAAAGTTTTTGCTTGGTCAGTATATTCAAACATAGCAGCACAATCTTCAAATTGAGGGAGCCACGACGAAAAATCGGCTGACATACCATGCTCGTTTTCTCCTGAGAAAGAAGGGACTGGTGGCTCACGCGAGTTTCGATTGAAAGCGGCAGAAGTAGCCGTGGTCGAATTTGAGCTCGACTCTGGG
>JAAEPI010001218.1 GCA_024232835.1 Cytophagales bacterium | reverse complement strand
TCTGGGATGTTGGAAACAGGATCTGTATTTCCCAGTCTTACAGGAGGTCTGATATTGGTTCTAAGCCTTCCACGCTTATTGTTTGTTAGAGACAAAAGGTAGTTTGCTAGCTTGATAACAGACCCACTGTTGTAGATACTGTAAAACATCACTAGGTCTGTACATCTGAGCTTATATATCATGGGCATCAGATCTAGATCTCTTAGCCTAGACAGATACTCAATATCATTATAGTGATGATCCTGTTCTCCAAGGATCCACTTGACAGCACGTCTTTGTATAGCTTCAACTTTGTCAATCATAAGAACATTAGTTGGGCACCAGATAATGCTGCCATGCTCAAAAAGACTTCTAATGAGAGCAAGGTAGAATGCCCTCTTTTGCTTTTGGTCCTTGATAAAACGTAGAGTTCTTTTCATTAGCCCTAGTCTTGAACTAGCTTTTGTGCAAAGAGCAAGAATGTATTCTTCCCAGCATAAGTCAGATGTCACGACAATGCCAAGATCTTTCTCACTCTTCACAAACTCCAGCTCGATTCCATTAAGGCTATAATGAAAAGTCTGCAATGGGAGAACCTTGCTCCATACATTCTCCTCTGTAGCTTTATTAGATACAGAGAGGACCTTACATTTTTTGGGGTGGAATTTCCTTTTGTTTCTTTGTGCCCAACTATGTAAGCGATCAATATCTTGTTGGAGGATTTCATGATCATTCCAATTAATGATCTTGCGCCAGATTTTCGTATCATCGGCATACAAGGCTATATTGGATCCCTCCTGTATGCACTCCGACATATCATTAATAAAAAGTACAAAAAACAGGGGTCCAAGAATGGAACCCTGTGGGACTCCTGATCTTACATTAATGAGACCCGATTGTGCACCTCCAATAACAACACGCTGCTTTCTATCTTTTAGATAGTCCGCAATAAATTTTAATAGAGTGCCATCAACTTCATATTGATGCTTCAGCTTCATCAGTATAATGTCATGATTAACTGAATCAAATGCTTTGGCGAAATCAAAGTAAACCACATCAGTTCGAATATTATCATTTATGGATGTTGACAAGCTGTCGATGTAGTCTACCATTTGCGTAGTGCATGATCTTTGTGGGAGAAAACCGTGTTGATTGTGATTCAGTTTATCACGACATTTAGCAAGAAGTTCATCTCTCACAATCTTTTCAAAAACTTTCATCACAAGACTTGTGAGAGATATAGGCCTGTAGTTTTCAACAGCTGTTTTAGGGCCTTTTTTATGCACAGGTACAACATTAGCCAGCTTCCATTCAGCCGGAATCTGTCCTATGTTGTATGAAATTCTGAAAATAACTGACAATGGGTATACAATACCCTCTCTGCAGTTCTTTAAGACTTTTCCATGTATGCCATCAGGTCCAGCAGATTTGTTAACATTAACATCCTTGAGAATTTTTCGGATTCTGCTGGTACTAAAATCTATGTCATTGACCATGTCATTGGAGTAATCAATATCGACATTGTAGTTACTGGCTTCAGAAAACTGTTCTTGAAAATATTCATTAAAGATCTCAGCTTGATCATGTGGATTGTTCCTGAACCTACCACAGTAGTTAACTGTACTTGGTATGCGTGTTGACTTTGATGTTGACTTGACATGGGACCAGAATTTCTTAGAAATTAAGGCTGGATCATCTTCGTCATTAAAATTTGATACCATCTTTTCATGACATAGATTTTTAAACTCTGATCTACAATCAGAGAAATTTTTATAGTCTTCAGCCAGGCCAGTTTCATTAAATCTAGCTCTCAATTTTTCTTTCTTCAGACATAGTTGATATGTCTCGGAGTCAAACCAAGGGGGTTGATCCTTGTCCGAAATCGTGATAGTTGGGATTCTGCTGTGCATATGAAAAAAGAGGATGTTTTTAAATCTAGACCATCCTGTTTCAGCATCACAGTTAAGGTATTTATCCCATTTTACAGATTTTAGATCATTAGTCAACCCCTCCCAATTTGCCTTCTTGTAATTAAGAATTTTACGTTTGACAACTTTCCTTCTAAATTTCATTTTGATGGAGAAGGTTATGCCAAAGTGGTCAGAAGAGCAGATCTCGTTTTTGCCCAAAACATCTACCTTCTCAATACTACCCACAAGGTTAGACAATAGAATATGCTGATCGGCATAATAATTATGACCTTCTCTCTTTGTTAATGAATGCTTCAGGTACATTCTTCTAGCAGTCTGTTTCGATGTGTCTTTTCTAGTCACAACGACTATCTTATCTTCG
>JAAEPI010001217.1 GCA_024232835.1 Cytophagales bacterium | reverse complement strand
TATCTTGCCTCATTAGCAAAATTTTGTATATTCTAGAAATACTCTGTACTAATTATTATGTGAGTAAACGATGATAGCGATTATGTGTGCTTTGCGACAGGAAATTAGTCCGTTACTAAGTTGTATGAATGTCTCTAAGAAATTTGAAATAGATGAAACACTATTCTTTCAAGGTGACTTGAATGGCCAGCCTCTTACTATCGTTCAGGGAGGTATAGGCAGGGAAAATGCTATTAAGGCGACAAGGTGTTTGTTAGAATCAGCGAAGGTCGATTTGTTGATTTCATCTGGAGTTGCAGGTGGCATAAGACAGGGTCTAAAAGTTGGTGATCTGGTCGTTGCTGAAAGAGTTGCCTATAGCAAACAAAGTGATTTTGATGTTGAAGATTTACAGCTTGAATCAGATTATGTGTGTAACCAAAAGGTAGTTAAATTATCAAGACGACTTAGTGGTGATTTAGAGTTAAAACTTCATGTTGGTAACATCTTAACTGTTGACAAGGTCATAAACAAAGCAAGTACAAAGAAAAATATTGGAGACCATAATCCTTTTTTGGCTGTGGAGATGGAGGGATCTGCTATCGCGGAAGTTGCACTTGAAAATGAAGTTCCATTTGCGGCAGTACGTGCTATTTCAGACGATGTAGATGATGATCTGCACCTTGATTATGATAAGATATTATCTAACGAAGGTAAGGTTAAGGTTTCTGGTATTGCATTGGAGGTTTTGAAAAATCCTAAAAAATTGGCGGCTTTGAAACGCCTGAACAAACAGACAAAGAATGCAGCTAAGAGTTTGGCGTACTTTATGCCTAAGCTCATTCCGTTGATTAAATGAATTCAAATCTACCTAGGGTTTTTTCCCTGAGCTTTAATCAGGTCAGCCCTTTTGGTTTCAAGTA
>JAAEPI010001216.1 GCA_024232835.1 Cytophagales bacterium | reverse complement strand
CCTGCTCCTGGATTCATCCACAACAAAATTCACAAAATACAACCCCTAATTGTTACAAAACTTGTATTTGCGGCTCATCTGATGAAGTTATGCAGAGAAGCGTATTAATGATAATGGCACACGCGACATACTTACACTGGGAGGAGAACATCTTTGGCTGGAGGCTCGCGACCTATGCTTGAATATGGCTTGTTGGCGAAAACATCTTTGGCTATAGGCGACCTATACTTGATTAGGACTTGTTGGTGAGAACACCAAAATGGGCGAATTGTAATAAGCGGGGTAGCGGATTTACATAACTCCATTTTCCCTGAAACATTCAACATATTTTTTGTCCGACCCCAAAATATGGTCTATCAACCAGCTTTTAAGAAATTTGAATACGTGGACTGGCATGCCCATCTTTCCTTTTTCTAACTGGCTCTGAATATCCTGAATTTCATCGACAAACCTCTGATGTTCAGCTTTATGCTCTTCTGTTTCAGGATAATTAAACTTTTCGAACAGAACCTCTTCCCCTGAAAAATGTGTTTTTGTGTACTTGACCAATTCAACGATTATTCCTCCTAAAGCTTTGTTCCCTTTTCCTTGAAGCATGCTTTCATGAAGCTGGTTGATTAATTCTGCTAGCTTCTTGTGTTGATTGTCGATTGCCGATATATTGATGTTATATTTTTCCTCCCAATTAAAAAATGCCATGTCTATTTGTTTTCGTTTTTTTTTGAGTAAATATAATTAACATAAGTTCACTGATGCTAAAATGAATATCCTCAAGGCAGAGCTAAAGGATATCTTAGTGACATCTGAGCTTAATTTTCATCTTAGGGGTTCTCTTGGGCTTGTTTCCACTAAGTCATTTATCATGCCCTGCAATCCCATCGCTCGTCCATCATCTGGTGAGTAAATGCGAGTGATACCATAGGCATGTAGTTCTTCTATTTCCTCTGGCAGAATGGTGCCGCCACCGCCTCCAAAAATTTTGATTCCCTCCGCTCCCCTCTCTTTCAGCAAATCATACATGTACTTAAAAGTACTCTACATGTCTTCCCTGATATGAAGTGATGGCTATTGCCTGCGCATCCTCCTGTATGGCGCAATCCACAATTTCCTGCACGGCGCGGTTATGCCCGAGATGGATGACTTCACAGCCCGTGGACTGAATAATCCGACGCATGATATTGATGGCCGCATCATGCCCATCAAAGAGGGAAGCCGCCGTAACAATACGGATGTGGTTCTTGGGTTTATAAACGTCTATTACAGAGTTCATGCATTCGGAATTTGAAGGCTGCAAAGTTAGGCAGAGTTGCGTTTATTTTTAGCACCGTTTATCATACAGAATGACTGTCATGGATTCGTCGTTTCGAACGAATCTCAAAGGATTGTTGCAATCTCCCTCTCAAGAAACACGAATGATCTGGTTGTTCTCTGCAAGAACTTGAGAGTGACAATCTTGACGGTGTGGCGACACATCTATGTTATTTGTGTCAGCACTCTCGCTATATACTCTACTTCAATGCGTCTCTATCCGTGCTTGGTTGATTGGAAATAACATTCTGCTGGACAATATATGCTTCACTTCGAATTGCATGTTTAGGAGAATGAATAGAATTAAATCATATTTATTATAGGATTTTCCTTATATTTAACCCATCTTCGTTTTTTTTGAAAAAATTCTAATCATAAAAATTCTAATCATGAAATTAATCACTCGCTCAATTGTCCTCCTTGCTATCATTTTAATTTCGTGTACTCCCGAAGAACCAGACAATACTCCAGAAAACAAATTGGTACAATTGAATCTAAGTGGTGACTTTCTTACTAATTTTCGTGATATCAATCCTTCCAGTGGCCGTATTTCAACTGAAGAACAACAAACCATAATTGGAATCAAAGTATACCGGCTCAATTCAGCTGGTGAGGAAATATTTTATGCCAATGGGGTTTTTCAAGATCCCGATAATATTTTTATTGAATTAAATACGGCAGATACATATATTATCAAAGCGGGGGCTGCTAAAAATGGTACTTCTGATGGGATTTGCCTTGTATCAGATATCCTTCTGAACGGTTTTGGTAAAAACAATCTAAATATTAGTGAATTCTTCTTTGAACAAGAGAATTTCTTCCCAGAACGCTGGAACGGATTTCGCACATTTAGCGAAAGATATGACATAGGCTGCTCTGGTTATGAGTACGGAGGAAAGGAAATAGATTTCTTCTACGGTATAAGTGATCCTTTTCAAATTGAAGATAATACTGTCATCAATACTCACTTATCCAGGTTCAGTTATGGGCTCGGATTTGAAGTCCCCGAGTTAACAAATGGTGAACTATTGATTAACTTGTCTAGCGATGGCCCTCAGGATTATTCCATAACTCTTCTTCCCTCTT
Organism: Cytophagales bacterium; assembly: GCA_024232835.1. Taxonomy (GTDB): domain Bacteria; phylum Bacteroidota; class Bacteroidia; order Cytophagales; family Cyclobacteriaceae; genus JAAEPI01. Next base: position 4,750 of record JAAEPI010001216.1, on the reverse strand, counting down.
GCCTCTCTGATCATTTTATCAGAACCTTCCATAGTAATTTCAGTGCTGAAAGTATTGGGCCAGAACAAACTCATGTCTTTCAGGTAGTTGTAAACTATATTACTCGAAATGATGTTGGAGAAATTTTGTCTAATACGCTTATTGGTACGGGAGAAATAGAAGTACAGAGAAATGTAATGAGAATCTTCACGTTCGAGGTTGATGAATCAGAAACTGGTACAAATGAGCAAATTCAATTAGCATTTTCGTACGATGATGAAATGCCAATTGAGAATCATGATCTCATATTGGATTAATAGTCTACCGGTTGAGATATTGACTACTCACAAACATCTCGTTTGTGTCGTATCAGGATTCCCTCACTTTACCATTATCTAGCTTATAAAAACCCTGAATTCTGAAACATTTTAAGCCAATTTGAATGTACTTTTCCTAATCATTCAGAAAGAGTCCTAAGTAATTATTTGTCTTATAATGACATGAAGTAAAAACCGTCCGAACAAAGTGATTAGCGAAAGCAGAACCTTTGAGTCAATGGAAAAAAATCTAATCTTCAACCCTCAAAGAAATTAGGTCATAATAAGTGTAATTCGGTAGCAAGAAATAGCAACCCTGTAAGGTTTTTTTTTACTTTTCTTTCTTCTATAGAACCTTCGAATCATAATTGGATTACTTCAAATGATTGAGGGTTCTAAACTTATCGGACTGATACTAACTATTCTCACTCCAGCAGTGCTGCTAGGTCAGATTCATATATACGGGAATATAACAGACGAACAAGGAGCGCCAATTATTGTGGCAAACATATTTCTAGAAGGGACTTATAGTGGAACGAGTAGTACAGTCGACGGCTCCTTCAGCTTCGAAACTGATGAAACTGGAAATCATAACCTTTTAGTACGATATATTGGATATGAAGAATCAAGCACATCGCTGGAAATAAACAATGAGGATTTCGAACTTCATGTCGAATTGAAGATCGCCTTTAATAAAATGAGGGCCGTCACAATAACAGCAGGTGCATTTAAAGCTGGAGACGGAAGCAAACGTGAAGTTCTTAGAGAACTAGACATTGTTACAACCGCAGGTGCGACTGGTGACATTGCAGGGGCATTGAACACTTTGCCTGGAACCCAGACGGTTGGTGAAGACGGCAAATTGTATGTACGCGGCGGAGGTGATGGCAATGAAACAAAGACCTGCACGGCGCGGTTGTGCCCCAAATGGATCACTTCACAACCTGTTGACTGGATAATCCGCCGCATGATATTGATAGCCGCGTCATGCCCATCAAAGAGGGAAGCCGCCGTAACAATACGGATGTGGTTCTTGGGTTTATAGACTTCAACCGTCTGGGTCATGCTGTCAGTGTTTTTGGGAGTGCAAATTTACAGAATGCAACACTCAAATTGAATACAATTTTTAATGAGCTGTTTTTCCAATCAATTTCGATGATCCTAATCCCCTAATTCCCTTTCACAAAAGGAGAATCATGCGAATTGGAGATTGGGTAGGATAAATCATCATTCAGAACGGAGTGCGAGAATAACATAAAATTGTCCCTCTTTTCAAGAGAGCAGACCTGATTCATATTTAGGAATCAGAAATCATACGAATTCACCTAAAGGGGGGTGAAGGGCGGTTGTGGAGCGATACATCATGGTTACCTACATACTTGTACTCCCTCAATTCACTCTACTTCGTGCCGTTCCATCGGGGCTAGGTTGATGAATGCAAGTCAATTAATCAACCTCCTATTCTTGTTTAGCGAACCGTCTGAGATATGCCTGTTTGGATTTGAGGGGACAAAATTTATAGAATGTTACACTTAAACGAAATTCAAATTCAAGGTACTTTTCTTCGATTTATTTATTCCAACCTGAACATTCTATGAATTTTATTTAAATTGCGTTTTTTTTATTCTTTTAAAATAATTATTGATGACAAGAGGATCCAAATTCACCTTGGCGATACTACTATTTCTACTCGTGCATATTGGCGTTGCACAAAACGTGAACCTGGCCGGCTTAGGGATCAATTCAATTTTTACAATCGATGAAAACACCAATACCTTGGAAATATGGGAAGATTTGTCACCAAAAGAGGGGTCAAATCCAAAAGGGCCTCTGACAATCGTGAATGATAAATTTTGGGGAACAACCCGAAACGGTGGAGAATATGGAAAAGGGGTCATTTTTAGTTTCAATTCTGATGGATCAAATTATACCGTTGTGCATACTTTTATCGAAACTGATGGTATGCACCCGTATGGTGGTTTGATATTGATTAATGAAGAATTATGGGGAATGACTCAACTGGGTGGCAAAAACGGCAGAGGTGTTATTTTCAAATTAGATATAACCACGGGCGATTTAGGAGTAATACATCATTTCGATTTTATTAATGGCGCAAAACCTAGAGGTGATTTGACACAACAAAATGATGATTTGTGGGGAGTAACTGCACTTGGCGGAAAGTATGCCTATGGAACAATCTTTAAGTTGAACATGACAACAGGCATTCTATCAACAGTTCATGAATTCGACACTTCTTTGGAAATTGGTAAACCGCTAGGTTCATTGAGGATAATCAATGGTCAATTCTGGGGCACAGCAGCAGATAGCAATACTAATTTTGGGGGAATCTACAGAATAAATTTGGATGGTTCTGGCTATGAAGTCGTTCACAATTTCAACTTTACAAATGGTGCAATCCCTTGCGGGAATTTGGTCGAATCGGATGGTAAAATTTGGGGAACTGCAAAATCTGGTGGTACATACGGTGCAGGGATTATTTTTAAACTGAATTTAGATGGAAGCGGCTTTATACCAATTTATAGTTTTAATGGAATTGAAGGAGACGAACCAATTTCAGATCTTGTAGAATTAAATGGGAAACTATATGGTCTAAGCGAGAAAGGTGGAAGTTATCAATACGGCACAATCTTTCAAGTAAATACAAGCACTTCCACCTTATCCAAATTGAGTGATTTTCAAAGAATTCAAGGGATCAACCCGGCAAGCTCAATGACCATAAGCGATGACTTACTTTGGTTTACTACATCTGGAGGTGGGAAAAATGGTTTTGGGACTATAAATAGGTTTGACCCAACAACTTTTCAACTTTTAAAAGTCATCGATTTTAATGAAAATCTTTTAGCCAGTACCTTACACGGGAGTCTTACTGAAAGTAATCAAGAAATGTTCGGGGTTTCATATGCGGGTGGTGTAAATGGCCATGGAATAATTTTCAAAATAAAAGTTGATGGAACTGAACTACAAGAAGTTTACGCCTTCAACGGAAACGACGGTTCACGTGGTTTCGGTTCTTTGACAAAAGTTGGAGAGCTATTGTGGGGGACTACATATTACGGTGGGAATTCGAATAATGGAGTAGTCTTCAAAATAAATTCTGATGGAACGGGGTTTTCTAAAATTCACGATTTCGATATCACAAATGGTAAGAGGCCCGTGGGACAACTGCTTGAAATTGATGGTAGACTATGGGGCATGACTAGGTATGGAGGAAGTTCAGGACGTGGGGCTCTTTTCAACATTGACATTAGCAATTCACAATTCAACAAGGTCATTGATTTCAATCTAACAAATGGAAGTTTCCCAATCGGAAATTCTCTGTCAGTTCATGGTAGCAGAATTTGGGGAACCACAGTTGCCGGTGGAGCAAATAACAATGGAGTTATTTTTTCACTTAAACCAGATGGAACTGATTTTGTGATTGAGTACGATTTTGAATTACAAATCGGGGCAAAGCCTCGGGGGAAACTCGTAGAAAGTAACGGGAAAATCTGGGGAATTACGTCTACAAATGGGAATGATCGTGCAACGATTTTTAATATAGGTCTTGATGGCACAGGATACTCTACAGTTCATGAATTCACAGAAGCTGAAGGGATTTCATTCGGTGGCCTATCAGTATATAGCGATGACATTTGGGGGTACACCCAATCAGGTGGAGCCAACGATGAAGGAATTCTTTTCAAGTTAAAAAACGATGGGTCTTCATTTGAAAAAATTCAAGATTTGAGTGAAGGCCGACCGACATACGGTTCTATGATTGTGATTAGAAACCCACAAACAATTTCGTTTGATCCTATAGTTGATAATCTTAGTGAGGACTCTCCTGATTTTAGTTTGATAGCTAGCTCCAATTCCGGTCTTGAGGTATATTTTTCTTCAAGCAATATGGATATTCTCAGTATTGACGGAAACATTGCTGATGTTCTAACGAGTGGAAATGTGACCATTACAGCTGCTCAGGATGGTGATGAACTCTTTTATCCAGCGACATCAATTGAACAGAATTTAACAATATCGCAAATATTAGGTTTGATTGAACGCGAAAATCAAACGATTTCCCCAAATCCCACCAGTGAGTATTTCAGTTTGAATAAAGAAATAGAATTTGACGATCTCGTTCTTGTTGATCTTAATGGAAGAGTGGTGAGAAAATTTTCGAATTCAAATAGTAACCGATACTCTTTAGCTAATGTTGATCCAGGTATGTATATAATGTTGGTTTCACTTAAAAATACAGTGACCTCTTTAGGGAAAATTATCGTTAGCGAACGTTGATAATGAGTCGATGAACCCCCTGCTGGCGCACGGTGTGCTGTGAGTGAAGCGAAAGTTTCACGTAACTGCAAATAAGATGGTGGAATCGACCCACCAGAGTCTGCTTACAAGAGTCGGCTCTAAACAACTATTTTGATGCATAGTAAGTGATTAATATG
>JAAEPI010001215.1 GCA_024232835.1 Cytophagales bacterium | reverse complement strand
TCCCGAATTTCCACCTATGATTCCTTACTTGATGGCACATGGGAAAAATCAGTAGCAGAAATCGGTATGTGGTCAAAAGAAATTGTTCCGCATATGCTCAAAAATTATGGATTTAATGATTCCATTAATTTGGTGAAAAAACTCTCAGTCATCTCCAATACCGAATGCTCAATTTTTCTTCACTACGGCCATGCTACTCAAAACCGTATAGATGATGCTTTCAGTACATCATCAAGAAATATACTTGCCCCAAGTGTTGTCGTGTCAAGCGGATGTCATACGGCGTATATTGATAATCCTTATGATCATAATTCAATAGTAAAACATCTGTTTCAAATGGGTTCTGTTGGATTTATCGGCTCTCCGCGATACTCTACAGCAATAGGAGCCCAGATTCACCATGCCTTTTTTAATAAAATCCTTGAAGGTGAGCCGCTTGGAAAAGCATATCAGCACGGGATTACCAGTCTGACTTTAAGTTGGTTACGTTCTGACCAGAACGATGCATCTTTTGAACGTGAACGGTTAAACATGATGTTTTTAGGTGATCCAGCACTTGTTATCCATGTACCTGGTGCTCCGGAAATAGCACCCGCAACACTGACTTCCAATGGAAATCAAGTTGAAATAACAATTCCTCAAACTGACTGGGTTTCTCCACTTGATCCGCTTACAACTCAGGAATGGGGATACAACGGAAATCTATACCTGGCAACTATTCCCGGTGTTGAAGCAACTACCTATTGGGGAGCCGGCGGATATGATGAAGAAGATCATTACTTCATGGCAAAATATGATACTGCAGAGAATGTTCAGTCAGTTACTCAAAATGAAACATTCCAAAACCCGCTTGGAAAGAGTGGTTCCTATTTTGTGGATTACCACCAGGACGGATCAAAATCAATACTCTGGCATGTGAGAGTTATGGATTTTGACCAGGAAACAGGGAGTAAAAACAGTGTTCTTAATAAAGTTACCTATACCATTGGTTATTAATGAAAATTAGAAGTGTGAGGTGTTTTCCAAAAACCTCAGTGTTCAGTGTTAAGGGAGTTTCCAAGAAATAATATAC
>JAAEPI010001214.1 GCA_024232835.1 Cytophagales bacterium | reverse complement strand
CGGAACTCCGAACTGTAAACCGATAAATGAAGGATGCCTGGTTAAATCTGAGAACTGAAATGTGAGACTCTGTTGATCATGTTGATCATATAATATTTAATGACTATATTCTCCAAGACAAGGAATTGTATGATTAAAGATTTTTATGATGAACTTTCACCTTTCTGTCATTTGATCTTCCAAGATTGGAAGCTGATATCCTGAAAGGAAAATTTTGTGAAAAGTTCTTGACAATCCTTTATATTTCAATTACTAGACCTGCAACCGTGACGGAAGTAATGCTTTTGAAAGCAATTAATAGAAAATCAAATAGTTAACTATTAAGGAGATTACTAATGGCAGTACCAAAACGTAAAACATCCAAGTCAAGACGGGATAAACGCCGCACTCACCAGAAAATCGGGGGACCGAACGTGTCCACCTGTCCCCAGTGTAATGAACCCAGGCTCCAACACCATGTATGCCTTAAATGCGGCATATACAAAGGACGCACTGTTATTGAAATAGAGGAATGATGCTTG
>JAAEPI010001213.1 GCA_024232835.1 Cytophagales bacterium | reverse complement strand
GTCAGTTGATTGGTCAGTTGATCTGCTGGTTGGTCAAGCAAAGATTTCCTTCCCTCAAACAACAACAGAAATGCCACGTGATGATCCTGAATCATTCTAAAATTTGGAAATCAGAAAATGCTTTCTTATATCAGAATTGAGCAAGAGAAGACCCTCAACAAATTTTGGCAAGATTGGAAGAGAGAATATTTGATGGAGCTAGGGGAAAGATGTAGAAGGGATAATAATAAGGTGAAATGGAAAATGCCAGTGATAGCTCCACAAGAGGGTGAAGTTGTTCTTATAAAGTCAGACGAACCAAGGGGCTGCTGGAGAATGGGAAGAATAGTTCATTTTTTTCCAAGCAAAGATGGTCTTGTCAGGGTGGCAAAAGTACAGATCATCAGCAAACAGGGAAAATCGACTATCGTCCGTCGTTCAGTTCGCCAGTTGTATCCATTGGAAATCCGAGAAAACGTCAGCCGGGAATGTCGCGACGTATCGCGAGAAGAAGAAAGTGCCAAGATTTAAATTACTGTGATTACAAGAATTCCAAGTAGACCATTATAATACCAGTTTCATATTTCCTTTATGTTTTTCTATGGTTGTCTTTGTGCACTGTCTTTTGTTCGTTATCAAAGAAAGTTGTTTTCTCTAGTTTATTGTCGCCACATTCAACCAAGTATCAAGCTCTCCCTACATAAGAAATTGGTGGCGACAAATGGTGCCGACTGTCGGAATTTGAATTTGATCTTGTTGAAGCCTTGAAGATGGACG
>JAAEPI010001212.1 GCA_024232835.1 Cytophagales bacterium | reverse complement strand
TTGATAATTTTCGCTTCGACCTTCCCCCCCCTGTCAGAAAATCCTAGATCCGCCAGTGCTTATTGCCATGCAGGTCCAGCACAGTAACTGAATATTGGGCCAGCTGTGGAATGTCACAGAGAGTGTCAACCTCCTCCCAACTCAGAATTCCAGCTGCCAAATTGGCTGCCTGGTAGAACTCCCTGGCTTTCTGCCTGAGTTCATTTTTGCGCCTTTTTAGATTGCAGGCTTCCCTATTCCCCCTGGTCTGGAAAACAATGGCCCCATATAGAGCAGCACCAAGACATAGGCCAAAATCTGTCAACCCATCCAACCCATAATTGATGCAACACTTCATTTCTTTGAGAGGGCTATTTGACCCTGGGTGGACTTTGTGGTTGTAGGTCTTCCTCTTCCCTGCACCTCCCTTTGGTATATTTTGAAGGACCAGGACAAGGTCAATTGTGTCAGCCATGTATAAGTTCTTATTGCTATCCATTGCACTTGACAGAACATCAGCCAGATGCTCACCCCCCATTTGACCAAAGGAGACAAAGGGGAGTCCAATTTGACCAGCTAAAATTATGTGAAATTCAATTTGGAGAATAATTTTTATCTAAGGCATTGGGGGCTCACCAATTAATGCATCACTCTGGAAGTAGGCAGACAGGAAGTCAGTTTCTGGATTTCCATATGACTTGATATGGTCTAGCAGTTTTTCAAATCCCCTCCTTAGAGCCAGTTCAATTTGGGGTGTTGTTAGGCCATCCTTGTGGGCAATTTTCAACTTGAATCTTATTAATCTCCTTCTGAATTCATCCTGGTAGTAGTGCCCTATTTGTTCAACCAGCATAATATTTGGAGGCTCCTCTTCATTGTGGGCTTCCACTGCAGATTCTTCTGATGTTGTAGGCTGTTGTTCATCATGCACTGGTGGAGGAGCATCCCATTATTTTGCTCAGGGGCCTGCAGTGGTTCCCCTTGTTGTTGTGGCATAATAGGAGGAGGAACAATTGGGGGAGTGCTGCCATTTGCAGGGGTCTGATCTGGTATAGAGGAAGTACTATGTCTCCTCTTCCTATCCTGGGGCATGGTAGAGAAAACAAAAAGTGGCTAGTAAAATAAGGAGAAATGGATGCACAAGTTGGGATTTTCAGTCTGTTGAAATAGTCTTTTGCACAGATAAATACAGTAAAAGGGGCTAGGCTTTCTCAACAAATGGTATGGTAGGGGGAGATCCTAGACAAGTTCAGCTGCATGACTAAGCAGCCTTATCTAAATTCTCATTCCTACCCAAGTACAAGTTAATTGCCTTTTCATTCGTGCTCTACCAAAGTCCTTATCTAAAAAGCCAGAATGGAAATGACAAGTTGATTGCTTTTTCATTCCTACCCAAGATCCATGGTCTTGTGTGAAAAGTCAATTATAGTTTTTATGCTCTTGGAAATGGTAGGCTACAGTTACTTGCTTTTTCCTTCCTACCCTTGATTTTTAGTTGGGCTGTCTCTCACTATATTGTTCATTCCCAAAGTTTCCTGTCTCAATTCCAAGAAGGAGAAGAGCAGTTGCCAAAAAGCTTTCCTGTCATATTTTCCTGTCAAAAAGAAGAGAAACAATGGCTTTCCA
>JAAEPI010001211.1 GCA_024232835.1 Cytophagales bacterium | reverse complement strand
TTTTTTAAGAAATCGTAAAAATAGTTTTTCACAGAAGTGAAGTCTTTTTTTTCACTAAAATACTTGGTGGAAATACGTACCCTTTGGTAATCAAGAAAGTAGGATGACCATACGCTATTGAGATTCTTACTATTAATTTCATGGATTTTGCTAAGCTCGATCACCAAGTATTTAGGTCTTTGAGAAGTGGGTATTTCCTGAATAAAATGGTCAACGACATACCACAATTCCGGATTCCTCATGCTTGGAAATCCTAAATTAAAAGACCTAATATCTAATAAACTATCAATAATAGTTGGATTGATTTGGCGATATGTTAGACTGGATCCTATGAAAATCATATCATAGCTATTCCTGCTCTTTAAAGAATCCATTGATGCCACTAGTTTTTTTCTTCCCCAGAATGGATTGATATTTCGGGTCAATATGAAATTTTGAACTGTCAATACGGCAACTATGAGGATTCCAAACGATAATGTGGATTTGAAGAACTTAGTCATAACTCAAAACTGAAAGTAAAAAAAATCTTGTTGGCTACCTTTGAACCAGATGGTGACTAATATAATAATACAATAGAAGCTCCATCTTGTAAATTTAGTAAACTGTCCATTTACAAATTCCAACCCATGTTCGCGATCGCGATTCAGCCATTCTATAGTAATTTGCATCCCGATAAGGCCAAATACAAGAATCAATTCTATTGAAAGGACATCTGGAATTGAAAATAGTGAAAGAGAGAAAAGACCATCCAAATAGCTGAATGCATGTCCCAGACTTTCAGCACGGAAAAACACACGTATTAAGGATAAAATAGTGAGCGTTTTAACGATTTGGTAAACCTCTTTGAAGGTTGCAAATAGTCTTCCTTCAGCAATAGGTCCTGTATGAAATCTATTTTTCTTGGAAATCATTAGAGGAATAAAAAGGAGCGCATTAAAAAAGCTCCAAAATATGAATGTCCAATTTGCCCCGTGCCAAATTCCACTTACAAGGAACATGATGAAAATATTCCGAATAGCTAATCGTGTTGAAACGCGGCTACCACCTAATGGTATATATATATAGTCCCTGAACCAGCTCGATAGCGATACGTGCCATCTACGCCAGTATTCTGCAACATCTCGTGAAAAATGAGGGTACTTAAAATTCCTCATGAGATTGAATCCAAATAGTCGCGATGTACCAATGGCAATATCGGAGTATCCTGAGAAATCACCATAAATCTGGAATCCGAACAAAAAAGCACCTATTAGAAGCGAGCTTCCAGTTAGCTGTTCATGATTGGAAAAAATATCGTTGACGAAAATGGCACAATTATCCGCAATGGCAATTTTCTTGAACAGACCCCATAAAATTTGTCGACATCCGTCCACAGCTTTTTGGAGTTCGAATTTCCGTTTGCCATAGAACTGTGGTAATAGATTAGTGGCGCGTTCAATAGGACCAGCTACGAGCTGGGGAAAGAAGCTGACAAAAGAAAAGAATGCTAAAATGTCTTTTGTCGGCTCGAGCTTCCTGCGATAAACGTCAATGGTGTAGCTGAGTGTTTGAAATGTATAGAAGCTGATACCAACCGGAAGCACAATGTTAAGTCTGCTCGCTTCAAAAGGCCTACCGAACAAAGTAAAAGCATCAGAAAAGCTTTGAAGAAAAAAATCGTAATATTTAAAAAATCCAAGGAACCCGACGTTGATGCACAGACTTGCCATCAAAAGCAATTTTCGATTTCGATTGGCATTAGTCGAATGAAGCTTATTGCCGATTACAAAATCGATCAAAGAACTGAATACTATTAAGAAAAGAAAACGCCAATCCCACCATCCATAAAATATATAGCTAGCGACCAACAGTAGTAGGTTTTGAGCCTTTAGATTATTTTTCAACCACCAGTATAGGCAAAATACAATTGGAAGAAATAATGCAAACTCAATCGAGTTAAAAAGCATTTTAAGTTGAATTAATCCGTAACAGATTCTATTGGACTAACCGGTAATTTTCCTTTGGCTTCAGTTAATCCTGTTAGCAAATGTACAACGGCCTGAATATTGGAAATATTAGATCCAATTGCGCAAACGTAGGCATCTGGGGAAATCATATTGGCATCATAAGGATCTTTTAAAGCGACATTGATCATTTTCGCATTTTTCTGAATTACTTGGATTCGATCTCTTTGTGTTTCCAGATTCAGAGATTTGCCTGGCAAGGGATAATTTTCACTAACAGCAATGGCTGGAATACCTTTCGGGAGCTGATCATCAAAAACATATTCGGTTACTTGAAAACCGGCAATTTTCATTTCAGCCACAAAATCATTGTAAGCGTTCGCGTAATTGGGTCCAATACCTTCCGCGATTCTGATGATCTCATCCACGTCCTCTTCCGCTAAACGTATAATAGAAACAGCTGCCCCTTCTTTCAATGGAATTAGGCCTTTCGGGTCTTTCATATAAAGGGCGGCTTGAGCTGCTTTTAGAGCGACTTGCTTATTTGCTGCATTTCCTACAGTTTCTTTTGCAAGGTTTACATCTACAGGTAATCTTTCAGCAAGATTAAATTTTTCTTTCAGGCTTTTAATACGATTATACGCTTCGTCAATTCGCTTCATTGGGATTACTCCATCCGAAACCGCTTGCTCTATTCGATCAATAAGAGATGTTTGTGACTGCTTGTAATCACCAACATCTTCTCCATATCGTTCTTCTGCCAGCATGATCATGTCAGCACCTGCAAGGATCGCTTGAATAGCAGCTTCACCGGGATCGTAGTTTTTCTGTATCGCCCACATGTTAAATGAGTCTGTGATGATTACGCCCTTGAAGCCCAATTTTTCACGTAAATAGCCTGTTAAAATTTTCTTGGATAAGGTGGAAGGATTAATTGAATCCAATGCTTCATAAATAATGTGAGCTGTCATTATCATGTCTACTCCTGCGTCCACAGCTGCTTTGAATGGGAGCAAATCAATTGATTCTATTTCTTCAATAGTTCGGGATACCTTCGGCAATCCACTGTGTGAGTCAGAGCTGGTATTGCCATGACCAGGAAAGTGCTTGGCCGTTGCGATGACATTATGAGCATGTAGACCTTTTATGGCAGCTTTGACTCGTTCAGCCACCTCTTCTGCATTTTCTCCAAATGAGCGTGTACCTATAATTGGATTGAGTGGATTTGAATTCACATCGGCGACTGGACTCAAATCGCAGAACATTCCTACAGAAGAAATTTCCTTAGAGAAAACAGTATACATATTTTCCGTGTGTTCAACAGGTGCGGCACCTAATGCCATATTTCCAGGTCCAGTGGATGAGTAAGGAACCATTACCCCCCAAGCACCCTCCTGATCTCCGGCTGTGAGCAGAGGCAGGCCTGACAATCCATTGATGGACGCGTCTTGAAGTTTGTTTAATAGAGTTGCAGCTTCCGATGGTGATCCAAGATTTTCATTGCTGAGGTACAAGCCACCGATTCCTCGTTCTTTTATAAAAGGTAAAACTGTCTCTGCATCCTGTCCTGAAAAGGCAAGCAGGAACATTTGGCCTACTTTCTTTCTAACTTCATCTGGATCTGGCTTGGAAGGAGAACAGGTTTGGAAAAGGAGTACGGTAGTGAGGATATAGAGAAGGTTTTTCATTGTTCGTCAGATTGAATTTCAAATATACTTTTCTATTTTTTGATGGTATAATTTTAATTTATTCTCTCAGCTATTTTCGTCCTTGAGAGGACGAAGAAATCTTCGAGGGTTGTAGAATGGAGATCGACTTGTACTTTGCAATGACGAAATCAGACGTGAATATGGATTACTCACCAACAACTTCCATCATTTTATCAAAAATCGCTGTGTTTTTATAAATGCCGGTAAACTTCTCAGCTTCTGGGCCAAAAGCGAATACAGGAATAAGTGTAGCAGAGTGACCGGTCGTAGAGAATGTTGGTTCTATTTTGTTGTAGTCATGGTCTTTGGTTGCCAAAGTGAAGCCACCTGTTTCATGATCGGCCGTTACAATCACCAATGTATTGCCATCTCTTTCTGCAAAGTCGAGCACGGCACCAATAGTTTTGTCAAAATCCAGAAGTTCTGAAATTAGATAATCGGGTTCATTTTCATGGCCGCCCCAGTCGATCTGGCTTCCTTCTACCATTAAGAAGAATGGATCATTAGAAGTAGAACAGTAGTCAATTGCAAGTTTAACAGCATTGGAAAGGAAGTCACCTCGTCCATCACTTGCAGGGGGCATATGCCATTCACTGAGTAAAAAACCATACTTTTCTTCTGGATCGGTTGATTTTGCCAGTTTCAGGGTGTCCCAGATAATGCCTTTAGCAGATAAACTATCCAAAAGATTGATACTGTCTGGCCTCTGTGTTAAACCCGCATATCCGCCTCCAGCAAAAAAATCTATGTTCGAATCAACCAAATCCAAACTGATTTCTTCATAATTTCTTCGGGACTTATTGTGTGCATAGAAAGCGGCAGGTGTGGCATGCTGAATGGATGAAGTCGAAACTACACCGGTTTTCCATCCCCGCAGTGATAGAATATCAACGATGGTTTCGAGTGCTATAGAATCAGGGTCAACAGAAATGGCTCCATTGTAGGTGGTTACTCCTGTGCTCATCGCAGTGGCACCTGCAGCTGAATCAGTAACCTTGGAAGTCGAGGAGGTTTTTATTAAACCCATTGACGTGAATCGATAGAAATTGGAAGAATCTTTTTGGTAATAAAAAGCTGAGGATACTTGACTTAGCCCCATTCCATCTCCAATCATTAGGATGATGTTCCTGGGTTTTGGAGCTTGATCTGTATTGCCCTGACACCCAATTATTAGGACAGCTAACAAATAGGTTTTTGAAAGAAATTTCATTTTGGCATTTATTAGTTTTTTATTTCTTCACCAGATTCATGGTTACGAAGTTGTGTGTCCTCCTTCACATTTGCAAGTTCTTCTTCGCTTGGCTCGTTTTTCTGATCTAAGAGAGCATCCAAATCCGGTTGACCACCATCTACCCAGCAGGTGTACCAAAAGTCAGCTATCATTTTGATTGATGCTTTCATTCTCCGTTCTACCATACCATTTAATTTGTCATGATAATCTTTGGAGAATTCCTGTGAATAGGTGCGCAAGTTGGAGTTGCCTCTCTGCTCAATGACATATTTTGTCGAACGTCCTCTTTCTTCCGTTAGCTCCTTTTCAAATCGAAAAACACTATCCAAAGCAAGGTTTGAATGAATCACAGCATCCCAAATATTAAGCTGTGTATTGGGGATGTACTCAGCTTTTCCAACAAAGAACTGATAGTCTTCTGCAAACAATTCCGGCAATCGAGACTCCCAAAATCCATGAATCCCGTACTGATCAGTGAACTGACCATTATAATTTTCGGTCGTGTGAAGCGGAACATTTGCATCAGCGATGTAATGACCTAGATCGGCGGATAGTCCTAGTATTTGATCTTTGTCTTGCCTTTTGAAGGCATTCGTGAGCCAGCCTTTAACGTGATTGACGTGCCAGGGAACTATACCGTAGGCTTGCAAAGTATCTTCAGAATATTCCTCCACCGCATCAAACCAGTAGCGAGGAAGCTTGTACGCAGCACTGTCTCCATACACGTCCAGGTCAATGTAATGTCGAGGCGCTTCTTCAGGCATCACATATCTACGTTGATCTGGGTTAATGGCCTTTTCGGTGATATATCGGATATGATGTTTATAAAATCCAATCATTTCCGGTGGAAGGGAGAAGACAGCTAGCCGATTGATACGCTGATGAGCAAAGAATCCCCAATTTGCTGAAGAGAAGGAAAGAAGAGTTAAACCTAGTACGATTAGCTTTATTTTCACGTGCGGAAATTACGAAAAAATGTGGAGTGTTTTGTGGAGTCGAGTGGTCGCTTTGAGTAGCAGTTCTATAGAAAATTAAGATGAGGAATGTGGTTTGCATTTATTCATTAAAGATCTATCTTTGCAGTCCAAAATTGAATTTCAGAAAAATAGAATGGCAAATCATAAGTCAGCATTAAAGAGAATACGGTCAAATGAGGCGAAGAGGCTGAGAAACAAGTATCAGCACAAGACAACTCGTACGTTTATGAGGAAATTACAAACTTCGACTGACAAGAGCGAATCTGAGGAACTTTTGAAGAAAGTAACAGCAATGCTGGATAAACTGGCTAAGAAAAATATTATCCACAAGAACAAAGCTGCAAATTTGAAATCAGGCCTGACAAAGAAAGTGGCAGCTATGTGATTTCATTTTAGAAAAAATCAAAACCCTGTTTGAGAAATCAAGCAGGGTTTTTTGTTTTCACACAATTTTTTTAATTTCGGAGTTAATGGATTCATATCGAGAGACAAACCTTTCAATTAAACAATGGGCAGAGGAGGACAGACCAAGGGAGAAGCTACTGCTAAAGGGCAGATCCAATCTTACGGAGGCTGAGCTGATAGGAATTTTAATAGGCTCAGGAACTAAAGCAATAAGTGCGGTCGATTTGGCTAAGCAAATTCTTGCCAAGGTCAATAATAATCTCAATGAGTTGGCCAAGCTTACTGTTAAAGACTTGATGAAGTTCAACGGGATCGGAGAGGCAAAGTCAATTATAATAGTTAGTGCGCTGGAGTTAGGAAGAAGGCGAAAATCTGAAGAACCAGAAAAGAAAATGAAATTGGTTTCTTCCAAACAAATTTACGAGTTGATTCGTGCTGACTTATCAGACCTGAAGCATGAGGAGTTTTGGATTGTTTTGCTCAAGCGAAATAGTGAACTAATCAAAAAAATAAGAATAAGCTCGGGAGGTGTCGCAGGAACTGTAGCAGACACTAAAATCATTTTCAACCATGCTATTGCTGAGTTGGCCTCTTCTGTAATCCTTATTCACAATCATCCTTCAGGTGAATTAAGACCAAGCAGAGATGATGTTAATTTCACGAAGCAAATTGTTGAAGCAGGCCGATTGATGGATATAGGAGTGATTGATCATTTGATATATACCGATGGCGGTTATTACAGTTTTGCAGATGCGGGCGATATTTGACTCATTGCATGAGGACTCTACTCCAGAAGCTTTCTTTTACTTCAACTTCAACATTCCATCATGAATCTTCAATGCCACCCAGGCATCAGTGGCAGCATACAATTGTTGAGGCTGTGTCAATGTGCTGTTTTCCCAATTAGAAACTTGTTGGCCTTTAGAAAGTCTTCTGTCAAGGAAGAATGCTGTTAGATTTCGTAGGCCGTAATAAGGAACGTCGTTCTCTTTGGCCGACTGAGCCAAATCAATAAATCCAGCTGGTGCAAAAGGGGACACCTTGTTCAATTCCTTCAGGTCATCGGTTATGGATACACCCAGTTTTTGAATGGTATCATTTTCAAGAAGCACCTTCAGCTCCTTGGAGAAACCTATTTTTTTTAACTGAAAAAGATATGCGTCCGTTGGCGTGGACAATTGTACCAGCGCTGTATGGTTGTAGTCTCCTTTTACGAAAGTTGGCTTCTTCTCGGTATCAAAACCCAATCGATCTTCTTCCTTAAGTTTTGCGAATGCCTTTGTCGATTTCTCGGCCGTGTCCACTACATGGATGCGCCCAGAAAACTGTAGCAACGGAAGCTCTCGAATAGTCTCTTTGGTAATAGCTTTCAATCTTCCTTAAGCTTACGAATTTTGAATCCTACATAAGCTACCAGAATGGTCATCAGTGGACTCACAAGGTTAAATATACAGTATGGCAAGTAAGCAATGGTTGCTACACCCAACACCCCAGAGTGGTAGGCTCCACAAGTATTCCATGGTATGAGAACGGAAGTAACTGTACCTGAATCCTCTAATGTTCGGCTCAAGTTTTCAGGTGCAAGTCCTTTTTCTCTGAACGTGTCGGCGTACATTCTTCCAGGGACTACTATTGCCATATACTGATCAGAAGCGGTGACATTGAAGAAAATACACGTGCCTGCCGTGGAGGCAATCAAGGAGCCAGTAGAATTGACTTTATCGATAATTGCTTTCGCGATACGATGTAGAAATCCGGCTTTTTCCATCACCCCACCAAAGATCATGGCTGTTATTATTAGAAATACGGTTTTAAACATACCGAACATTCCTACAGCACTGAGCAACTTGTCTTTATCTAGATCAGGGATTCCAATATCAAAGAAAATTTTCCCAAATAGAGTTTGCATCGTACCCATAAATGCTACCATGAAAGAAGAACGGTTATTGAGATCCTCTGGTAATAGAAATCCATTCCCACCTACTTTTCGACCAACTTCCATGACTAAGTCCGATTGGAAAATAAAGGCAAATACAACACCTAACATGGTGCCAATAAAAAGAGCCGGAAGAGCTGCCACTTTACGCACGATTAGAAATATAACTACTCCGGGAACAATGAAAAGCCAACCATTAATATTAAATCGATTACTAATTGCATCCAAAATCATCTTTTTTTCTTCAATACTACCATTGGCTTCTTGTGTAAATCCAAAAATTAAAAAGACAATCAACGCAATAACAATTGACGGAACTGTTGTAATCGTCATGTATCGAATGTGAGCAAACAGATCTGTTCCTGCCATTGCCGGAGCAAGATTTGTAGTATCGGAGAGTGGTGACATTTTATCGCCGAAATAAGCACCTGAAAGTATCGCGCCCGCTACCCAACCGATAGGAACTCCAAGGGTTGCTCCAATACCTATTAATGCTATTCCCACCGTTGCTGCAGTTGTCCATGAACTGCCAGTTGCAATCGATACAATAGAGCAAATGACGCAAGCTGCAAACAGGAAAATAGTTGGATTCAGAATTTGTAGCCCATAATATATCATGGCGGGAACAACACCACTAAGCAGCCAGGTGCCAGCAAGAGATCCGATGAGCAGCAAAATAAGAATTGACCCCATGGCCGAGCTGATGGTCTTAACAATTCCACTTTGCAATTCCTCCCATGCATAACCCAATCTAAAAGCGACCAAAGTGGCGACTGCTGCAGAAAGAATAAGAACGATTTGGTTAGACCCGTCCAATGAAGAATCCCCAAATAATCCCACATTTAGTGAAAGCATTATCATTAGGAAAGCGATGGGTAGAAGAGCTTGTAAAAGGTTTGGGGTTTTATGAGTTGTCATGAATTGTAGTTGGTATGGAAGTCGAAAATAGAGAAAATATGTGAGTTGGGACTTTTCCTTTGGGATACTAAGCACCTTATCTTTGATTCAATGAAGAAACGAATACCTTATATCATAGCCTTTTTTGGGATTGCTGGGTTAATCTATTTCACCCTTGCTGGAGGAGAATCAGCTAAAGAATATGAAGCATCTGTTTTTGATTATCGCGGCGAAAAGGAAGATTATTTGCGAACAAATAGTGGTAGTCCATTTGCTTTGGAAGGAGAGGAGGCGGGAAGTTTTTCGTATTTTCCGGTCAACAAAAAATACAAAGTGGTAGCCAAGGTAGAGAAGATTCAGAAAAGGCAGATTTCCATAATTCAAAATAATGATGGATCCTCTCAGCGATATTTGAAATATGCCTGGTTGCAATTTGAATTAGAAGGCAGTGTGCAGAAGTTATTGGTTTTGAAACCTTTGTTCGGATCGATACTTTTTCTAGGTTTTGCTGATGACACGAGTGGAGATACTAGTTATGGTGGAGGTCGTTATTTAGACATTGGAGAAATTAAGGGAGATCGCGCGACACTTGATTTTAATCTAGCCTACAATCCGTACTGCGCCTATTCTGAGAAATTCCAGTGTCCATTCCCCCCTAAGGAGAACATTCTTGCCGTCAGGATTGAAGCAGGAGAAAAAGATTATGAGAAATAGCTTGAGCCATTCCGTCCTTTTTGGACTGTGCATTATATTTTTGCCGATCACTTTTGACTATTTCATCTGAAATGAAAATTTCCCTCAACTGGCTCAAAGATTTTATCGAGATTAACGAAACACCCGATGAGCTGGATGAACTATTAACTCAGACAGGTCTTGAGGTAGAAGGAGTTGAGAAAATCGAGATGATACCGGGAGGGCTGGAGGGTGTGGTGATAGGTGAGGTTCTGACCTGCGAGAAACATCCTAATGCTGATAAATTGAAAGTGACCACAGTCGATATAGGTGGAGAATCTACATTTCCAATTGTTTGCGGTGCTCCTAATGTGGCAGTTGGCCAAAGAGTAGTAGTAGCTACTGTAAATAGTACGCTATACCCAATGGGTGGAGATTCTTTCAAAATCAAGAAAGCCAAGATTCGAGGGGAAATTTCTGAAGGAATGATCTGTGCCGAGGACGAATTGGGTCTTGGTAGTGATCATGATGGAATCATCGTACTGGACACAGATTTACCGAACGGCACCCCAGCTGCCGATTATTTTCATCCGGAACAAGACCTAATTTATGAAATTGGATTGACTCCAAATAGGGGAGATGCAACCTCACATATTGGAACTGCCCGTGATATAAAGGCAATGACTGGAAGAGAAATCAACTGGCCTCTTCTGAAGGAATTAAAAGTGAACATTGACAGGCCTATAGAAGTTGTAATTGAAAACGCAGATGGATGTCCGCGCTATTCGGGAGTTACAATTCGAGGGGTGGAGGTAAAGGAGTCACCAGACTGGCTCAAGTGGCGATTACGAGCAATTGACTTGGAGCCAATAAATAACATTGTGGATGTGACCAACTATGTATGCCATGGCCTAGGTCAACCACTACATGCATTTGATGCTGACAAAATTAAAGGTGGAAAGGTGGTTGTTCGAACCGTAGCGAATGGAACAAAGTTCACGACACTGGATGATAAAGAACGGACTCTTCATGACAAAGATCTAATGGTTTGTGATGAAAAGGAGGGCATGTGCATAGCTGGGGTATTTGGTGGTGCTGGATCGGGGATTCAGGGTTCAACTAAAAACATCTTTTTAGAAAGTGCCTATTTTTCACCTGACTATATTCGAAACTCAGTACAAAGACATGGCCTAACAACTGACGCATCTTTTCGCTTCGAAAGAGGAGCTGATCCAGAAAGGACAGTTGATGCATTGAAGTTTGCAACTCAATTAATTATTGAAGTTGCTGGAGGTTCTGTCGCTTCGGAAATTGTGGATATTTATAAGAAAGTTGAGCCAGTACAAATTCCGACCACTTTTCAGAATTTTCATCGGCTAATTGGGAAAGCATTACCCAATGATCAAATCGTTTCTATCCTTCAATCATTGGAAATTGAAATCACTAAGCAATCGGTTGAGGGTTTTACAGCAGGTGTTCCTTCATTCAGAAATGACGTGACACGGGAAGCTGATTTGGTAGAGGAGGTACTTAGAATTTATGGATTCAATAACATCGAATTAGAAGAACACTCAAACGCCAACTATCTAGCTGAATTCAATGAATTTGAACCCTATCGTGTTCGTCAGCAGTTGACAAACTTTCTAGCAGGGAGTGGCTATCATGAGATTTTGACCAATTCCATCGTACATCCAGATTATGGATCTAAAGCGCGTGTGAATGATCGCGAGGCAATTGAAATCCTTAATAAGTCTAGTGAAGACCTTGCCCTAATGAAAACATCACCGGTGCATTCGGGATTAGAAGTAATCAGACATAACATAAATCGTCGGATGCCTAATTTGAAATTGTTTGAGTTGTCAAAGACGTATCACAAGAAAGGAGAAGCCATCATTGAAAATCCATATTTATGTCTTTACCTCACAGGAAAAGTAGAGGAGGAAAACTGGATGCGACCTTCATCTGACACGAGTTTTCAAGATATAATGGGGGCGGTCGGAGCACTACTCCAGAGTATTAGAATCAAGAATTTTTCGCAAGAACCTTTAGAACCCAACGATCTCTTTTCAAATGGCTTGATTTTGAAAGCAGATAACACCCCCCTGGGACACATGGGTACTCTACAGACCAAGCTAACTAGTTACTTTGATGTTAAACAAACCGTATTCTACGCCGAGTTAAATTGGAACCAGATAATGAAGATGGTTGGTGGGCAATTTAAGTTCGAAGAGCTATCAAAATTTCCAGAAGTGAGGCGAGATCTCTCACTTGTTGTAGATAAGTCAATTAGTTTTGAACGTATTCAGCACATTGCTTTTAAGTCCGCGAAAAAATTATTAACTCGAGTAAATATTTTCAGTGTCTATGAAGGAGACAAGATCCAAAATGATAAAAAATCTTATGCGGTTAGTTTTTTTCTTCAGGATAAATCCAAGACACTGAATGATAAAGTGATTGACAAAATGATGGTGGGCCTGATGAAGGATTTTGAAAATGAACTGGACGCAATAATTAGAAAATAAATGAGTCAAGAAGCTTTGTACAAAGAAATTACCAATCTAGAGAGAAAAGTAAATCTTCTAATTGCTGAGCATTCAAGGCTGAAAGAGCAAATTGATTATAAGGATCAAGAAAATGTGACTTTGAAAACCAAACTTGAGACACATGAGTCTCAACTAAGTAGTTTTCAAAGTAAGTATACTAATGATAAAATTGTAGGGAACACGGCAGTAGGGAAAGAGGACACAGAGGAGATGAAAAAAGTGCTGGATGGATATATAAATGAGATAGACAAATGTATTGCTCATTTGGGTGAAGCATAGAAATAAACCGAAATGACAGAACTATCCATAAAAATCAGAATTGGTAATAGGGAGTATCCCATGAAAGTGGCGGCTGAGGATGAAGAACGGATACGAAAGGCGGGTAAAATTCTACATGAAAAAACAAAAACGTACCGAGATCAGTTTGGTATAGATGACAGTCAGGACTTGTTAGCGATGGTGGCGTTTGATTGTCTGGTAGAAAAAATGAAGCAAGAAGAATCATCGGCAGATACTGACGATGGAGCCCTTGAACATATAGCTCGTTTGAACCAGCTGATTACCGACAGCTTGTAATTTTTTAATCTCCTCGTTCATTTTCCAGAAAGCCGGATAAATTTAATCTGGACGAAAAATGGAAACGATAACAATCGCAATTGGTGCAGGAGCCTTGGTGCTTGGAGTGTTGCTTGGTAAATTTCTCCTTGGAGGATCTGGTACCAAAATCAAGGAAGCAGAAGCAGAGAAAGAACGTCTGCTCAAAGATGCTCAAGCAACAGCAGAGCAGACCAAAAAGGATAAAATGCTTGAAGCAAAAGAGCATTTCATCAAACTCAAATCTGAATTCGAAGAAGAATCATCTAGAAAAAAGAATCAGATTATTACCAACGAAAATAAGGTCAAGCAGCGAGAAGGCAACCTCAACAAACAAATTGAGCAGAATAAACAAATTGAATCTGAGGCACTCGAGCTTAAGGAAAAGCTTTCTACTCAGCTGGAGATTATGAAAAATCGAAAGGACGAATATGAAAAGCTCAAAGACCAGCAAATCAACATCCTCGAAAAAGTATCCAACATCAGTGCTGATGATGCCAAAGAACAACTTGTGGAGACTTTAAAAGACGAAGCTCGGACAGAAGCAACGGCACATATCAAAGAGATTGTAGAAGAAGCTCGAATGACTGCTACCAAGGAAGCAAAGAAAGTAGTGATTGAGTCTGTTCAACGAACAGCCACAGAGCACGCAATTGAAAACTGTGTTTCTATCTTCAATATTGAAAGTGATGACATCAAGGGTAAGATAATTGGAAGAGAGGGACGAAATATCCGAGCTCTTGAGGCCGCTACTGGAGTTGAAATCATTGTTGACGATACACCTGAGGCTATTATTATTTCAGGATTCGATCCGGTGAGACGTGAGATTACCCGGCTGTCATTGCATAGACTAGTTCAGGATGGGCGAATTCATCCAGCCCGAATAGAGGAAATTGTTGCAAAGACAACAAAGAACATTGAAGAGGAAATTGTAGAACTGGGAGAGCGTACGATTATTGATTTGGGTATTCATGGCTTACACCCTGAATTAATTAGGATGGTAGGAAGGATGCGATTCCGTTCTTCTTACGGCCAAAATTTGTTACAACACTCAAGGGAGACAGCAAATCTTTGTGCAACGATGGCCGCCGAACTAGGCCTCAATACCAAGCTAGCCAAACGAGCCGGACTGCTTCATGACATTGGTAAGGTGTGGACAGAAGAGCCAGATAAACCACATGCAATTGTGGGGATGGAACTTGCGATGAAGTATAAAGAAAACCCTGAAGTATGTAATGCGATTGGTGCGCATCATGATGAGGTTGACATGACGTCAATTATATCTCCGATGGTTCAGGCCTGTGATGCCATTTCTGGAAGTCGTCCGGGTGCTCGACGAGAAGTCATAGAGCAATATATCAAGCGTCTCAAGGATCTTGAGAACTTGGCACTTGGTTTTGACGGAGTTAATAAATGCTATGCAATTCAGGCGGGTAGAGAGCTACGAGTGATGGTAGATGCAGAAAATGTTTCCGATAAAGAGTCCAGTGATTTGTCTTTCAATATTTCTCAAAAAATAGAAAAAGACATGCAGTACCCTGGGCAAATAAAAGTAACTGTGATTAGAGAAACCCGTGCCATCGCTTTCGCAAAGTAGAATGATAGAAGTCATTTGCTTCTCAGTCGATTTGGAATACATTTGCAGTCCAATATAACCACCCATCAATGAGTGTTCTTGTCAATAAAAATTCTAAAATAATAGTCCAGGGTTTCACGGGATCAGAAGGTACCTTCCATGCCGAGCAGATGATAGAGTATGGATCGAATGTAGTAGGAGGTGTCACGCCCGGAAAAGGCGGACAAAGCCATTTGGACAAGCCTGTTTTCAATACGGTTCAAGATGCTGTGAATGAAACCAGAGCTGATGTGTCCATCATATTCGTACCTCCGGCATTTGCTTCAGATGCAATTATGGAAGCCGCTGATGCAGGAATTAAGGTCATCGTGGCAATTACCGAAGGCATACCGGTTAAAGACATGATGCATGCCAAGCCTTATGCCAAATCAAAAGGGTGCGTACTGGTTGGCCCTAACTGCCCGGGAGTGATCACTCCGGAAGAGGCCAAAGTAGGAATAATGCCTGGATTTGTATTCAAGAAAGGTCGAGTTGGTGTTATATCCAAATCAGGAACACTGACATATGAAGCCGCGGATCAGGTAGTAAAGGCTGGACTTGGAATATCCACTGCCATTGGAATTGGAGGTGACCCAATTATCGGAACTTCAACAAAAGAGGCAGTCCAACTATTTATGGAAGATCCAGATACGGATGCCATTGTAATGATTGGAGAAATTGGCGGACAGTATGAAGCGGATGCCGCACGATGGATAAAGGAAAACGGAAACAAAAAACCTGTTGTAGGATTCATAGCCGGACAAACAGCTCCTCCTGGAAGACGAATGGGACACGCAGGGGCTATTATTGGCGGAAAGGACGATACAGCAGAGGCTAAGAAACGAATCATGGCGGAGTGCGGGCTATACGTGGTGGATTCGCCGGCTGACATTGGAGAAAAGATGAAAGAAGTGCTGGGATAGTAAGAATTTGTAGCCTTACCTAAAAATGAAGCCTTATCAGTTATCTGACCACTCTAAATTCGTATCCCTACGGTCTTGAGCGTATTGCAAGAAAACATGTTTAGTTTGATTTTTGCTATAAAAGGTGGAGGGAAAATCCAGGGAAGAAATGTTTCCCATAATAGCGGCCTGGGAATCTAGTAAG
>JAAEPI010001210.1 GCA_024232835.1 Cytophagales bacterium | reverse complement strand
GGAGCTTGATAGGCTTGTTTCAGGAGCTTCTCAAAAAAGAAATAAGCATCCTTAAATTCAGTAGTACTTTTAGAGATAGTCTTTTTGAATTAAGAGGGGTAGTCATCTCAGAGAATAAGATGATGAATTGGATTTATACTCTATTGAAATTGTCCAAAGAGCATTGTCAAAAGGAACAACGAAAAAATAGATTGAAAACAATGGATATATTACGTATTTCATTGAATAACAATCAATTATGAGTACATTTGAGTATCAAAAAATCCAAGATATTCTTGGACTTAAAAAACTAAACTCATGGAAAATAAAACCAGGTTCACGACAGTGGACTTATGTCTAACGGTCAAATTGCCCAGAAATCCTTAAGTTGACCGCTATGGTGTTTTCACTACCCTCGCCACTTAATAAAATCACACATCCACTTTTGGATAAGCATGGAGTGACCATGTATGTCAAAAGAGACGATCTCATCCATCCGGAAATTTCTGGAAACAAATGGCGAAAACTGAAATACAATTTTGAGCATGTCATAAAAGAAGGGTATCCGGAAGTGGTGACTTTTGGCGGAGCTTACTCCAATCATATAGCAGCAACTTCTTGCGCAGCAGCCCATTTCGGTATACAATCTACAGGGATCATAAGGGGTGATGAACTTACGCCAAAAAGCAATCCAACTCTAGAACTAGCCCAGAAACATGGAATGAAATTTGAGTTCGTGACGCGAGAAAACTACAGGAAACTTAAAGTCGACAGCAAGCTTGCTCAAGAGTATTATCCAAATGCATATGTTATTCCCGAGGGAGGCACGAATGCTTTAGCAATTAAGGGAGTCTCAGAAATTATAGATGAGATAGATATTGACTTTAATTCCATAATAACCTCAATTGGTACAGGTGGTACTATGGCTGGTTTGGTAGAGAGTTCGGGCGGACTACATGAGGTGTGTGGAATTAGTTCATTAAAAGGCGAATTCGTTGCGTCTGATTTTCGTAAACTGCTCGCAACTTTGGATATTTCTTTCACAAATTACCAGATATCCTTAGACAATCATTTCGGAGGATTTGGGAAGACATCCTCATTATTAATTGATTTCATAAACAAAATGAAACAAGAATTGAATGTGTTATTTGATCCAATATATACTGGAAAGGCACTTTTTGGCGTTTGGGAGATGATCGCCAATGGAAATTTTGATGGTCAAACCTTAGTATTTCTACATACGGGTGGCCTACAAGGAATTGTAGGTTTTAATCAAAAAAGCACCCAAAAAATTCATATTTAGACACATTTTTATCAATTTCAAACCGTGAGAAATTTAGGTTATGCAGCACTCGGACTCTTTTTGTTCCTAATTGGGTGTAATATTCAGGATATTGACTTGAACAAAATCAAGATTGAAAATTTTCAAAATGAGCTTGCTGTGCCCTTTGGAACGGCCTCATATACGATGCGTGAACTTATTGAAGATGTCTCAGATCCTGATCTGATACTTGAGGAAGATCCTGAGACAGCTGAACTAATGATCACCTATCAGGAAACCGGTGGCAGTTATACGTTATCCTCTGATATTTTTGACGTTCCGGATATTTCGAATCCAAGTACAGTGAGTTTACCTGCAACTCCAGCTAGTGGATTCACTGTAATTATCAACGAGAGTTCTTCATTTTTCCAAGTATATGAATCTGTCGATGGTGAGATTATTGATTCAGTATTTCACGCAGACAATTCGTCTCTTGAGGTTCAGGTTGAATCAACCAATCCTGTTGACGTCAGCTACACGATGACATTAACCAACACCATTAATTTATCTACGGACAATCCGGTCTCCTTCTCAGGTGCCGTTGGGGGCGGTTCTATGGGTAATCACATTCAAAATCTAATGAACCACAAGACTGTCTTTACGGAAGTAAATGGTGAAAATAGATTCAATGTCGATATCACGCTTGATATTACAGTTGATCCCGGAGAATCTATTGCAGCCGGTGACGAAATAACAATAACTATTGAGTTTCTTGATCAGGATTTCATCATTGTATTTGGGAAACTGGGGCAAGACACAGTCGCGTTCTCTGGTCAAACAATAGACATAGCCTTTTTTGATGATTTTGGAATAGACGGATTTGAATTTGGTAGCCCGGAAATTTCCTTGGATTTTAGAAGCTCATTCGGAATCCCAATAGGAGTAGGACTTGGTGGCATCTATGGCGAGGAAAGTGATGGCTCGCGTACGTACTTGAGCGGCGAAATAGTGAGTACTCCTCCGGTAATCGAAAGTTCCAGTATCGTAGCTCCCGTAACAGGGGAAGTTCAGCAAACTACAATTTCCATAAATTCAACTAATTCTACGTTACAACAAATGCTTGCCACATCTCCTTCAACAATTGGATTTGAAGTGGATGGATTTACTAATCCCTACGACCAATCTATCCTTAACTTCGTGACGGATACGAGTACGATCAGAAGTTTCATTGAGGTAACATTACCAATGGAGGTCAGACTGACGGATGTGCAACACAATCTAGATTTTGATTTAGGAGGAGGTGTTGATTTTAGTGACGCAGATTCATTGACGCTACGAATGACCACCGTCAATGAATTCCCATTTGGAGCCACATTGGATATGTACATTTTGAACGCTGCAGAAGACACATTATACACTGTGCTGGAAAAAAATGCTCTAGGTAGTCCTACTCTAAACCACGCGGACAAGACAATTGTAGAGCCCAAAACATCTATTGATGATATCCCCTTTAACAAAACAGGTATTGATGCCCTAAACAACGGCACAACGATTAGAATTGTAATCACAATGAATACCACGCCAAGCGGAACCGCCGAAGATATTTTTGTCAAACTACTCGCCACAGCCAAGCTTGATATTACGCTTGCAGCCAGAGGCACAATTGATGTGAAGCTATGACAAAAATGAATCGGGCTATTTGTTTTGTGGTTTTGCTCGTGGCTGGCTTTTTCGCTAGGGCTCAAAATAGTCTGTCCTTTTACCATCTGGGAGACGCTACCTATCAGAACTCCAATCTGAATCCAGCTTATATCCCTGAGGGAAGAGTTTTTATTGGCCTTCCCGCACTTTCTGGAATCCATGTACATATCAATAATAAATTCAGCTACAATGAACTGATTAAGGATGAGGATAATCAGGTATCTGGTGTGATCAATAAACTACAAAAGGAGAATATGCTGAATGCCCAGGCAAATATTAGCTTGTTTCATCTTGGGTATAGATTTCCTAATGGCACAGTGATGAGCATCTTTGCGAATGAACGAGCAGAGGTGGATGTTCTGTATCCAAAATTACTAGTTGAATTTATCGGTGAAAAAACCACCGTCAATCTTGGAGAAACACTGGACCTAGGATCCATGGGTGTGAATGCTACTCACTTTAGAGAAATTGGATTTGGTATTGCCCATCAGGTCAGTCCTCAATTGAAGGCTGGTGCCAGAGTTAAGATGCTTCAGGGATTTTTCAACTATAGCACACCCAGAAATATGACACTTGATCTCAAAATAAATCCTCAGAACTATGCATGGGATCTTAATGCAGAAAATATCATGTTTCGTTCTTCAGGTAAAAACATATATGGTGATAGTTTCTTTTCAACAGGTAATTCTGGTTTTGCAGTCGATGTTGGTTTTGAATATAGCATGTCTAAATACATGGCATTCTCAGCCTCTATTACTGACATTGGATTTATTTCTTGGAAAGATGATATAGAAAACAGAACTTTTAACGACACGACATTCAACTATTCTGGAGTCAACATAAAAGGTATAAATAGTATTGAAGAAACACTTCAAGATTCTCTTTTCGATAAGTTTAAGACTGTTGAAACAACAGACCCATACAAAACGTGGCTTCCTGCAAAAGCATATGGCAGTATCATTTATAAATATTCTGACGAGACTCATTTTATAGGGACCATTGGAATGCGCTACATTCAAGGGCAACTTAAAATGCTCTATGGAGGCGGAATCAAGCAAAAGCTCGGACCCCTTACCGTTTCGGCAAGTGCCATGCGGCTGCCACAGCATTTTTTCACTATTGGCGGGGCATTGGCTGTGAGGGGAGGGCCAATTCAATATTATGTTGCCGCTGATCAGCTGTTAAACCTATCTGTACCTGATGCAAAGGCTTTTGATTTCCGAACGGGGATAAATATTGTCATTGGCCGTTCAAAATCTCAAGGGCTTTCTAGTAGAGGAGCCTCTACCACATTCGATGTTTCCAGAACTAAGAAAGGTGGCAACAAAGGAATATCTACAGGTAGTTTCCTTGGCCAAAGGGTGAAAACAAAAAAACGTGAAGGTATTTACAGCATCATTAATAGACAGAAGAAACGTGAAGTGCCTAAATCCCTAAATCCGCTCGAGGGTAATCCAGCAAACAAAAAGAAGCCAAGATCTATTGGCCCTCCGGACCAAAAGACACTGCCGAAGAAAAAACCGAACTAAGCTTTCCGCATAGAACAACTTCAATGTTTGCACGTGCTACAGCTTCGCTTTTTTGCTGGTGTTTTGAAATGATTATTTTCTCAAACCCAAGTTTTTCTGCCTCCATGATGCGACTATCTATTTGATTAACTGAGCGGACTTCACCCCCTAATCCAATCTCACCAGCAAAACATATTTTTTCGGAAAGTGGCTGCTCTTCATAGGAGGAATAAATCGCCGCACAAATCGCCATGTCCAACGATGCGTCTTGAATTTTCAGTCCTCCAGCAATGTTCAAGAATACATCCTGACTACTCAGTCTTAGCCCCAATCTTTTTTCCAGGACAGCCAGAAGCATATTCAATCGTTTCGAATCATAACCGGTTGTACTTCGTTGAGGTGTCCCGTACGTCGCTGGGCTAACTAATGCCTGTGCTTCGATCAGCAAGGGTCGATTCCCTTCCATTGTTGAGCCAATGGCAACACCGCTCATGTTTTCCTCTCTTGGCAGGATCAGTATTTCGGAAGGATTACTTACCTCCCTTAACCCCGAACCCTGCATTTCGTAAATTGCTAATTCAGCTGTGGAACCAAATCTATTTTTGATTGTTCGCAGAATCCGGTAAACCATATTTCTGTCACCCTCGAACTGCAAAACTGTATCCACCATGTGTTCCAATACCTTGGGACCTGCAATAGCTCCATCCTTATTTATATGACCCACAAGGAATACAGGAATATGGGTCTGTTTAGCATATTTTAGAAGATGTGCAGTGCACTCTTTCACTTGCGAAACACTTCCCGGGGTTGCTTCAAGTCTGTCCGAATAGAGCGTCTGAATAGAATCGATGACTAAAATATCAGGACGGATCTTCTCGGCATTTGAGAATACTTCGTTTAGCCCGGTTTCTGCTAAAAGAAAACAAGTCTCAGATTGGATACCAATTCGTTCAGCTCTCAATTTTATTTGTT
>JAAEPI010001209.1 GCA_024232835.1 Cytophagales bacterium | reverse complement strand
GCTCAGGGATGAAGTATTTACAGAATTAAATGTAGGGCTACTACACGGCCAGTTAAAACCGGAGTTGAAGGAGTTGATAATGACTGATTTTATTAATCACAAAAAAGAAATGATGGGGTCAGACCTTGACAGGCTGTCCGAGAATAAATAATACCAACACTTGATATCGTGTATAATTATTAAAGCTGTTGAAAATTTAATAATACTGATTTTACTTTTATTTTTACCGGTTTAAAGAAATCACAAATAATGTTACATATAAGCTCTCCAGTACCACTAAAGTGCGCTTAAGCACCCTCACTTCTTGTTTAAGCTCTAAACCCTCACAGGCTTAATGTTCAGCTTTAACATCTTTTTCAAATTCCACCCTATACACATCAACTTAAACTCTGCTCTTACCTTTTCCACTCCTCGCAATAAGAAACTTCTATATCCTAAATTATACTTCAAATGTCCAAAGAGTGGTTCGATCGTATATTGACGTTTAAAATACTTCAATGCTCCTTCTTTACTGAGTAATTTCTCCCTCATACGACGTAGTAGTGGCTCGCGAATGTCTATCAGCAACTCCCGCACTTTAGACTTTGTACATAATGACCGTTTTACACAGTTTGCACATTCTGTTCCTTTGTATACCTTATGATTCCATTGACGACTTTTAGTCTTCTTCTTTCGGGTTTTACAATATGCTAATCGTTTCCCCTCAGGGCAAGTATAACTATCGTCTGAGCCATTATGCACAAAATTACTATAATGATAACGGTTCTCTTCCTTTTTGTATTCTCCTGATTTGTATTTGTGAAAATACTTATCCGGCACATATCCATCTATCCCTCTCTCCTCAAGATACTCATAGCTTGCATAACCACCATATCCACTATCTGCCGTCGCCTCCTCTACCTTCTTCCCGGTGTTTGATTCTGTTTGTTCAATCATCGGCTCTAATTGATCATGGTCATTCGCATCTGTAACCGCATCCGATGCTACAATAATACCCTCTTCTGTTACCGACGCCTGGCAGTTGTATCCCGGGCGAATGTCCTTGCTGCCTCCCGGCTTCATAAAATTAGCATCTTTATCTGTCAGATTGATCTTCTTTCGTTGCTCGTCCTTTAGCATCTCTAATGCATCATGGATCTTACCCTTTACGTATTTACGATTATTCAGTTTCTTCCGTAATTCTTCCTGCTCAGAAGAGAGTTTGCAACTCTCTTCTTCTTGATTGTCTATTGCCTCTGCTTCCTTTAACAAGCTCTTTATATCTTCATCAATCCTCTCTAGCCATTTCTCAAAACCAGCACGGTCCTTTGTCCTCTTAGCCGATGCATTGCCTTTGATCTTTGTTCCATCCAGAAATATCTTGCCTACACTTTTGTAACCTAACTCACTAAATATCCTGACCATATCTACAAAATATTTCTCAATCTCCTTGATGTTATTCTTACGGAAATCACTGATTGTTCTATGGTCTGGCCTATAGCACTGCATTAAATATATGTACATATGATCACTTATGCATTTACCTGATAACTTCCTGCTGCTTCTAACTCCTGTGGCGTATCCGTAAAACAATATACTCAACAGTAATTTCGGATGATAACTGTTTTGGCCTAAAAAAGAGTATTTAGCCTCTATCGGCTCTGTGTCTAATGAAAACACGACCTCTTTTACCATCCGGCACAGATGATCACGGGGGATTAACTCTCCTATATATTCTAAGTACGATTCTGGCATTAGGTGTATGAGGGGTTTTTGTGACTCATGCAACGATTTGAATTTTATCATATGATTGGTCCTCTTTGATTGTTTGTTCTCTGGCAATACTATAAGTGGTGTAGATGAGTGAATTGGGAGTTCTTCTGAGTCAGGAAAAAGTCTTAGTTGCTGGTCATTGTGTATCGAAGGCTTCATTGACATACATTATATCACGAAAAAACATAATCTCTATTGATACTCAATTATTTAAAAATGTTTTTTCATATTTTGGACGCGGTGAGGTGTATTCTCGGACAACCTGTTGAAGATGGAATATGCTTGACAATCTGGAGTATTAGTTTAATGTGCAGTTATGGCACGGCCTTGGAGGATACGATACGAAGGTGCAATTTATCACGTTATGTCGAGAGGTGTCGGTAGGGTATGGGGGAGATATTTCTTGCCAATGACGATATTCCCGATTTCTGAAATACGTGGCAAGCGCTAAGGTGTGATTGAAAGGGTAATAGAGAAGATTGTGCATAGTTATGGAGTAGACAGGACCACGCTACTACAGAGAAAAAGGCGTATACCGTTTGAGGCCAGAGATGTGAGTAT
>JAAEPI010001208.1 GCA_024232835.1 Cytophagales bacterium | reverse complement strand
CTGGCTAGTTTCACACAGTTTTTTACTCGGATGTCAGTAGTACAAATTTATGATAAAATTGATGCGATTCTTTCAGAAATATAAGGATGCGTGCTTTATTTGATAAGTCAAATCCAATGATGTGAAAATTTTCATAAATGACATTCCGATAAGAATCATAAGTTTGAGAAAACTCAACTCGTCTCATGTGTTTAGTACAATCATAGGGCCGCAACAAACGCTAAATCCAAAATTGCTTAAACATAATGTTTTAATCAAAAGCCCATCCAATAGGGTAATAGATCAAGTACTTCTATTGATGTCAAAAAAAAAATACAAAGAGATGTCAATGATCACATTGGCAGGGAAAGAAAAAAAAGATATTGTTGAATATGTCAAATCTAAATTCACCATAATAGAAGCTGGGGGCGGTATTGTGGAAAAAGATGGAAAGTTCTTGATGATTCACAGAAAAGGACAATGGGATTTGCCAAAAGGGAAGAGGGATGCTGGTGAGGGAATTGAAGAATGCGCTCTACGAGAGGTTGAGGAAGAGACGGGTGTAAAAGTAGAAGTTGTAAAAAGAATCACTTCCGTTTGGCACACGTATCTTCAGAACAAAAAATACATTCTAAAAAAGACCTATTGGTATTCAATGAATTGTCTGGATGATTCGGAAATGAAGCCTCAGAAAGAGGAAGGAATTAAGGATGTTAAATGGATGACGATTATTAAAATGGAAGAAGCTTTGCTGTCATCTTATCGCTCTTTACGATATGTAGTTCAGGAGTATCGGCAAATTAGAAGCATTTAGGAATTTGTTACTAGGACTAATTTTATTTAGATTCAGCACTTTTAAATCACATGATCACTGATGAAAAAATATGACGTATGCATAATTGGAGCTGGGCCAGCTGGATACGCGGCGGCCATGCGAGCCATTGATTTCAATAAAAGTGTTATACTCATTGAGAAAGATAAATTGGGCGGAGCTGGGATTCATCAAGGTGCTCTATGGAGTAAAACATGGTGGGAATTATCTAGAGAGGCCAATGTTCTCCATGAAAACAACGAAACTCTAAATGTAGGTAGAGTTCATTTTTCATACGACAGTGTAAAAGAAGAGGTGGACATGGCGGTAAGGGAACGGATGGATTTGCTTGGTCATCACATGGATAACATCAATGTGAGTAGGGAAAGTGATATTTTCAATTTTGTTCATGGCGAAGCGAAAGTCATCTCGAATCATCAGGTTCAGGTTGATATTGTCAATGGCGAAGGTGATCAGGTGATCGAGGCGGATTACATTGTTTGTGCGACGGGGAGCCGACCCAGGAAATTGCCCAATATCCCGATAGACGAAGAACATATTTTCACAAGTGATGGGCTGGTAAATCTGAAGGCATTTCCAGAAAGCATGGTGATACTTGGAGCCGGAGTAATAGGATGTGAATTTGCTACTATTTTCTCAAATTTCGGTGAGACAAAAGTACACTTGATTGATAAAGGCGACCGAATACTTCCCTTTGAAGATGTGGATGTGGTGAAAGTGATTGAGAAAAACCTTGAGGCTAATAACGTCCTTATTCACCGCAATTCTCGACTTATTGAGATGATTCAGGAGGATAATCATGTGAAATATACCCTTGAATATACGGATGGGCGAAAAGAGGTATTTCAGGTAGAAAAAGCCCTTGTGTCAGTTGGTCGTGTGCCAAATCATGAGGAGCTCTTCGATGAATCTGTGGGAGTAGAAATAGATAACCGAGGCATTATGGATGACTTGACACAAACGAGCGTTCCAAACATATACGCTGTTGGCGACATTACAGCAGACATTTCTTTGGTAAATGTGGGCGAGCTGGAAGGGCGATTTGCTATGGAACGGATCTTTGGTAAGCCGGAGCAGGATCTTATTTATGAAAATATTTCCACCATTATGTTTTTAAATCCCGAGGTGGCTGGAGTTGGGATGAACGAGATACAAGCACAAAAAGAAGATCTGGAATATAAAGTGGTAAGCCTCGATTACGCATGTATTCCGCGTGCAGTGGCGATGAGAAATACGCAAGGATTCATTAAAATTTTGGTGACCAATGATGACGATATGAAAATTCTCGGAATGCGCGTCGTGGGTCAACATGCCTCAAGCGCTATTCAGGCGGTGGCATTACTCATTTCCATGGGCAAGGGTATTCATGAGCTGGCCGAGTTAATTCACCCACACCCTTCAATTATTGAAGGAATTCAAGAATGCGGACGAATGTTGTTGGGTAAGTCTATGTTAAAACCCTATGTGCTGATTGATGAAATGAAATGCAAGGTGTATGCAAATGGGAAGTACACCGATTTGTAAAGACTCTTGAAGGAACCCCACTTCACTATTGAGACAAGTTAGAACTCGATGAGAATTGCTGCAATATTAACCCGGCGGAAATAGTTTATGATTTCATCAGGTGGCATACTGAATATCCTTATGCTTAAAATAGCTTTGAACTCGCTGCTGGTTATTTTGTAACATATCCATATGGTCTTGTGAGTTTTCCTGCAATTTCTTTTCGCTTCTTGGGGACACCTTTTGAGATAGTCCCTGTTTTTGATCGCAGTTTAGGTATTCATCTGGGTTTTTCTCTGGTGAATACGAGGGCAAAAAGTAT
>JAAEPI010001207.1 GCA_024232835.1 Cytophagales bacterium | reverse complement strand
ACCACCGCCACCGAATCCTCCAGATCCTCTTGCTCCCTGATGACCAAATTGATCGTATCGTTGACGTTTTTGAGAATCGCTCAACACTTCATACGCTTCAGCGGCCTCCTTAAATTTATCCTCAGCACTCGGATCATCTGGATTTTTGTCCGGGTGGAATTTTATGGCCGTCTTTCTATATGCCTTCTTTATTTCGTCAGCATCAGCTCCCTTTTCAACTCCAAGTATTTCGTAGTAATCCCTCTTTGCCATAATTATTTCTTCGCGCCTGTTACAACCTTCGCAAATCGAATGACCGTGTCGTTAAGGAAATAACCAGGCTCTACAACGTCGACAATTTTCCCTACAAATTTCTTCTCCGCGGGTATTTGGGTGATGGCCTCATGAAACTCGTCATCAAACTTATCTCCCTTCTTTATTTCCATTTTTTTGAGGCCCTTATTCTCCAATGTTTTCTTGAGCTTCTGGCTAATCAAGTTCATCCCTTCTTTCACTGATTCCAATGTTGCCTTCTCGTCATCGGATGATTGCTTGGCTCTGTCCAAATCGTCTAGTACGGGCAATAAGTCCTCAACCAAATCCCTCCCAGCAGTAGCAAAAAGTTGATTTCGTTCCTTCGCCGTTCTTCTTCTGAAATTTTCAAATTCAGAGTATAATCGTAGATACTTATCTTTTGCTTCAGCAGTTGCTATCTCAGCCTTCTCCAAATCAGATAGTTCCTCTATCTCTTCCTCTTCCACGATCATCTCCTTCTCTTCGCTTTCCTCAACCTTTTGCTCGTCAGTGCTTACTTCTTTGATCTCCTCGTCTTTGATCTCTGCTTTTTGGTCTTTGCTTTTCTTCATTTTCTTCATTTTCTTCAATTATAATCGATTGCCCTAAGTCAATTATTCTGCCAAAGGGTTTTTAGTGTCATATTGGCAGCATCTATTGGTTCAATTCTGCCCAGATTTTATCCTTCAATTTGGGGATACCCTGACTTGTAACACTTGAAATGAAAACGTGTTCTACTATAGGTAGTTCTTTTTTCATTTCAGCCATGAGTTCATCATCTAGTAAATCGGATTTAGAAATGGCTAGCAGTCGCTGCTTATCTAGCAATTCAGGGCTGTAGGTATTTAGCTCGTTAAGTAGAATTTCATACTCTTTTTTTATATCTGCTGTATCAGCTGGGATTAGAAACAAAAGAATCGGGTTTCGCTCTATATGTCGTAAAAACCTCAAACCAAGACCCTTTCCCTCAGCAGCTCCTTCAATAATTCCTGGAATATCGGCCATCACAAACGATTTGTAATCTCTGTACTCAACTACACCCAAATTTGGCGTCAGGGTTGTAAATGGATAATCTGCAATTTCTGGTCGTGCCGCGGAAACTGCAGAAAGCAATGTGGATTTTCCGGCATTTGGAAAGCCTACCAACCCAACATCTGCCAATATTTTTAATTCAAGAATTATCGTTTTTTCAATCCCTTCTATTCCCGGCTGAGCATAATGGGGTGCCTGGTTAGTTGATGACTTAAAATGGAAATTCCCCTGCCCCCCCATTCCACCCGGAAGCAAAATTTGTTCATCGCCATCCTGCATGATCTCGAGGATTTTCCGACCCGTCTCCTCATCTCGAGCTACGGTACCAACTGGTACTTCAAGGATTATATCCTTTCCATCAGCACCAGATTTTCGATTACCTTCCCCGCGAGCCCCATGATCCGCCTTGATATGCTTACGATACTTTAGATGTAATAATGTCCACAACTGTGAATTCCCCTTAAGGATAACGTGCCCCCCTCGTCCACCATCACCACCATCGGGTCCGCCTTTCGGCACATACTTCTCTCGCCTGAAATGTGATGACCCTGCTCCGCCGTTTCCAGAAAAACCATAAAACTTGACGTAATCTATAAAATTGGACTCCATGGGATGGGTACGCTAGAACTGCCCGATTGCTTCTTCTATGGATTCGTAGATTCCCTCAATCGACCCAACCCCATTCACCTCATTGTACTTATTGGCATCCTTGTAATAGCTCGCAACTGGTGCTGTCTCTTCATTATAAACATGAATTCGGTTGGCTATTTTCTCATCGTCTTGATCATCTACACGACCTGAAGTCTTTCCTCTTTCCCTAATTCGCTTCATCATTTCTTCTTCTGGTACGACCAAAGCTACCATGCCAGAAATATGGAGATCGTGACTTTCCATCATCACATCCAGGGCTTGAGCTTGGGCAATTGTGCGGGGAAATCCATCGAAAATAAATCCATTTGACTCGAGGTGATGCTCAATTTTATCTTCAACCATCCTTATGACTACCTCATCAGGCACTAAATTTCCTTTGTCCATGAAACTTTTAGCACGTGTGCCTAGTTCAGTATTCTCTCCGATATGTTTTCTAAATAAATCACCAGTTGACAAATGAATCAACTGATGCTTGTTGATTAGGTTAGTACTTTGAGTTCCCTTGCCAGCTCCAGGAGGGCCGAACAACACGATATTTAACATATCTATTGGTTAATAGAAAGCAAATATAAACTGACTTTCAATACTGATAGTAACGATAGATACATTCAAAAATGAGAGATTTAACTACGCTAAGCAATGGAAGAACTTTGGAAGTATTTGACGATGTATTTGCTGAGTGGATTCAAATTTATTTTTGGCCCTACTCTTGGGGTGGGGTATGGCGTTCCGCTGGTATTCACGGCTCTACTCACTTCTTTTGGGATGATGACCACCGTGTACGTCTTCACGTACTTCGGGCATAGGTTAAAAGGCATTGTTGATCGGTTCAAGAAAAAAGACCGTAAGATATTTTCTAAAAAAAGCAGACGCTTTGTGAAAGTGTGGAGAAAGTATGGAGTTAAGGGAATTGCTTTCCTAACTCCGGTACTACTAATGCCGATTGGAGGGGCCATTCTAGCAAACGTCCTAGGAGGAAAGAGAAAGAAAATTATTCATTGGATGTGGGTAAGCTCTCTATTCTGGGCGTTTGTTCTTTCGACAGTGGTGAAGTATGGGTGGGAAGCTGTTAGCAACTTTCATTTATATTAGGCATCAAATATTTCTCAAAAAATCTCTAAAATCAATATGAAAACAATCCTATTTAGTGCGATTATACTTCTCTTAGCTTGTAGCTCATCTAAAAGTGAAAAGAACAACGTAATTTTAAATCTGAACGAAAAGGCACTTTCTGAAAAAAGAGTAAGTTTCCCTGCTGGAATGGGCTTTCGATTTCCAAAAGATTGGATAACTTTTACTCGAAGCGAAATTCTAGGGATTGATTCCACAATCTATTCGAATAGCAACAATCAAGAAATCATGGGTGGAGCACAAGATCCAAATAGTGAGTCATTTCTTGTTTATTTGGCTAACTCTAATTTTGGTCTTGCTAAAGATTCGGTTGATTTTAAAAATGGAATCTGGCTCGGTCTCCAATACTCCGAATTTCTTCACAATGAAATTGCGTTTAAGCAAACGGTACTTCAGAACAAGGAAATTGTATTGTTCAAAATATTCATTGAAAATGAAGGATATTCAATTCATTATTTTGTTAACAGAAAAAACATTACTTTCGAAGCATTAGCTATTGAATCATCAATAGCGTCAATTAAAAAACAATAATCACAATGAAGAAGAAAATTCAAATTTTAACCCTGACCCTTGTACTTGGGTTTGGAATGAGTTCATGTTACACTATAGAACATACTGTTGGAAGCGGAGC
Organism: Cytophagales bacterium; assembly: GCA_024232835.1. Taxonomy (GTDB): domain Bacteria; phylum Bacteroidota; class Bacteroidia; order Cytophagales; family Cyclobacteriaceae; genus JAAEPI01. Next base: position 34,759 of record JAAEPI010001207.1, on the reverse strand, counting down.
TCAAGGTGGATCTACAGAAACAGCTAGACAATGGTTTGCATTATGGGGATTGGTTCCAATCAGTGAGGCTGATTCAAAGCAAATGGCTGGTGGAGCAACTGACTACACGATTGAGACTAAGGCATCCTTTGTTGATATCGTGATTGGTATTTTTACCGGTATCGTGACCATTGCACCAAGGACTGTTACAGTTACAAAGTAACAAGCGGTTTTATCTCAAAAAGGGAGCAATGGCTCCCTTTTTTTATCCATTAGAGGTATCATCATCCAGCACCTCAATATCTTGAATTAGTACTCGCTTGGAAATGGCCTGCCCCGTCTTGGTAGCAGCCAATCCACCCATTGCTGTTTCTTTGTAGCGTTCTTCCATACTTTGGCCAACCTCGCCAAGCGCATCAACACACTCATCTACAGGAATCACAGCACTCACATCCGAAAGTGCAATTTGTGCTGATGAATTGGCAATGGCCGCTGCACTTGCATTTCTAACAACACACGGTACTTCCACTAATCCTGCCACTGGATCGCAAACCAGACCTAGCATACATTGGATGGTAATCGCCACTGCATTGAATGTTTGTTCAATGGTGCCTCCAAGACAATACGAAATGCCTGCGGCACCCATGGCAGCAGCAGAACCAGTTTCGGCCTGACAACCACCTACTGAACCAGCCAAAGAAGCGCGCTGCTCTAAAATCAGTGCAACACCTGCTCCAACAAGAAGTGCTTCCATAATTTCTTTATCTTCTAGGTTATGGATTTCCTGAAGAGTGACCAACACCCCAGGTAGAATTCCTGAAGCACCAGCAGTTGGAGCTGCCACGATTCTACCCATGCAAGAATTGACTTCCTTGGCGGCCAGTGCTCTAGCCACTAATTTCTGAAATTCTGGGGTCAGGACAGCTATTTTATTGTTGGCTACTTTCTTTGCCCCTCCTTGAATCAACCCGGATTGTGAATTCATCTCCTCCGTTAGTCCGGTATGCACAGCATCCTTCATTACTTTGTATGCCTCTATTAATCCTTGCCAAATCTCTTCTTCGGTTCTTCCTTTTTGCTTTTTCTCAAAATCCATGACAGGTTGCCAAAGGGGTAAATTCTTTGATTTACATTCTTTCTGCCACTCATCGAAACTTTTGAATTGTACGGCCATGATTGATAATTCCTCACGCAAAATTAACTAATTGTTCGATCTATCTTTGCGGCCATGATTTTGAAAAACGATTTACTCCTTCGCGCTGCTCGTGGCGAAAAAACCGAACGAACACCTGTGTGGCTGATGCGTCAAGCTGGTAGAGTATTGCCAGAATATCGAGCTGTCCGAGAGCACCTTTCCGGATTTAAAGAATTGGTAGAAACGCCTGAGCTTGCTGCGGAAGTCTCTATACAGCCAGTAGATATTCTGGATGTAGATGCTGCAATTATTTTTTCTGACATATTGGTTGTGCCGGATGCCATGGGTCTGCCCTACGAACTTGTAGAAAAAGTAGGCCCACGATTTTCAAAAACCATTCGTTCAGAAGAAGACTTAGAAGGAATCAAAGTAGCTGATCCCGATGATATCAGCTATGTGTATGAAGCACTAAAAATTACGAAGAGAGCATTAAATGGACGTGTGCCCTTGATTGGATTTTCCGGTGCTCCATGGACACTGTTTTCATATATGGTCGAAGGAGGAGGGAGCAAGACGTTCTCTGAACCCAAGCGGATGCTTTATCAAAACCCACAGCTCGCTCATAGATTGCTAGACATGATTACAGAAAGCACTATTGCTTACTTGAAGAGACAGGTGGAGTCCGGAGCTGACCTTATTCAGATTTTTGATTCATGGGCCGGAATTCTGGCTCCAGAATATTACCGAGAATTTTCTCTAAAGTACATTAAACGCATTTGCTCGGCGATTGAAAATGTGCCTATCACTGTGTTTGCTAAAGGCGCATGGTTTGCGTTGGAGGATATGGCCGATCTCGATTGCCAGACGATAGGATTGGACTGGAACATGGACGCTAGCATAGTAAAAAGCATTCTCCGGGCAAAAACCCTCCAAGGCAACCTGGATCCTTGCGCACTTTATGGATCATTTGATGACATCCGAAAAGAGACCAAGTCCATGCTTGATTCGTTTGGCGATCATCCTCACATTGCCAATTTGGGACATGGTGTGTATCCTGACACTGATCCAGAGAAAGTGAAGTGTTTTATCGAAAGCGTGAAGGAATTCAGTTCATGACTTTATTGGCTTGTCTTAATTTTCTCGCATTTCGCAAAATAGGGAAGCGACTAATGCAATTATGGAATTTCGTTAAGTAGTGACTAATTGGATATTCCTCTTTTCTCCAAAATGAAACATCCAATCGATGAGTTTCCTACTCTACCTTTTCTTTAAACGTAGATTGAATTTCATCCAATAACCGAAACAGTTCCATTGGGGATGTTGTAGTTACCAGACGTTTACGAAAGGGTTTGAAATTTAGGATGCCTCTGAAATAATTCGTGTAGTGCCTTCTCGTCTCTAGCACACCTTGCCTTTCACCTTTCCATTCTAAGGAAAATTTTAGATGTTTTTTCGCGACCCTGACTCGTTCATCAATGTCTGGTTCAGGCAGTTTGGTTCCGTCTTTTAAATAGGCTTTTACTTCATTGAAAATCCAAGGGTAACCAATTGCTGCTCGCCCAATCATAATCCCGTCCATACCATATTTGTGCTTGTATTCTAGTGCTTTTTCTGGTGAGTCAATATCTCCATTCCCGAAAATCGGAATGTGAATCTCCGGATGATTTTTTACCTCTGCAATAGGTGCCCAATCTGCCTCTCCTTTGTACATCTGCTTTCTTGTTCGTCCATGAATCGTCAAAGCCTGCACGCCCACATCCTGAAGTCGCTTTGCTACCTCGACAATCTTTATAGTACTGTCATCCCAGCCCAATCGGGTCTTCACCGTCACTGGTTTGTCAACTTGCTTCACTATCTCGTCTGTCATTTCCTGCATCTTGGGAAGATCACGGAGAATGCCTGCTCCTGCTCCTTTGCTAGCTACTTTTTTTACTGGACAACCATAATTAATATCTATGATTTCGGGATTGGCTTCCTCAGCAATGGCAGCCGCTTGTCGCATCGAATCTATCTTCTCGCCAAAAATCTGAATGCCAATGGGTCGCTCGTAATCGTAGATATCCAGTTTTTGGATACTCTTGGCAGCATCTCGAATCAAGGCTTCTGAAGAAATGAATTCCGTGTACATCACATCTGCTCCATTTTCCTTGCACAAGGCACGAAAAGGTGGATCACTCACGTCCTCCATGGGTGCAAGCAGTAACGGGAATTCTCCGAGCTCAACGTCTCCAATTTTTACCAACACGAACGGTTATATTTGCCGCAAAGTTAACGAATGCAAAATATCCTTGCCAATATTCCTGTGAATGACCAACGCTCCAAAACAGGACTTTACCTCAGCTTAGCATTGTTTTATATTGGCGTATTTGTTCTCTTGGGGGTTTCTGTAGAAGGTGATGCAAATTCAATTGTAAATTTCGATTCGACCATCTTGATGATCGTCCAAGGGATATCTTCGGGGATTTTCTTCCTACTTCTTCCATACCTGTTTTGGAGGTATGTACTTCGGCTCAGGTTTCAAGATACTTTTCAACCATTTGATCTGATTACTCTTGGCTACACCATCCTTCTGTCGATATCCGCCTTAATTGTTATCAGTTTTATAGGTGTCTGGAACATGTCATTGGATTTACCAGATTCAGCATTTGAGCAATGGGCACAAGCCAAAGAAGCTGAACTCAAAATACTCACCGAGCATCTGATCAACTTTACATCTACCTGGCACTTCTTGTTAGCCATTTTGGTTATTGGAGTATTACCTGCTCTTGGTGAGGAGTTGCTCTTTCGAGGACTAATTCAAAATTTTATTTCTACGCTTTCCAAAAATTATCACATTGGCATTTGGATCAGCGCTTTGTTATTTTCTGCTATTCATTTACAATTTTATGGTTTCTTTCCGCGTCTGATTTTGGGTGCACTTTTTGGCTATATATATGTTTGGTCTGGCCGATTAAGTGTAGCTATGCTTGCCCATTTCCTAAATAATAGCATTGCCTTGACGATGGCCTACGTTGCAAGTTCTGGATGGATTGATGTGAGTACGGATGAATTAGAACAGTCCGCTCCATGGCCAATTGTACTATTTTTTCTTGGCTTTGGTGCTTTTGCCCTTTACAAATTCAAAGATCATTTTCATAATGAGCAACTGGCAAATGGTCTTTAAGGATCGGTTGGAACATCGAGCGGGCATAGTCAGAGATGTTCTTGTTGATCGCAGCATAGAGGCTGTTGTAGTCAATAAAAAGGACTCACTTTATGGATTTGGATATTTTGAAGTGCAAGTTTCTCCTAATGACGTAATTTTAGCAATCAAAATAATTCAGGAGGATATCAACTTTGAGTAAATTTTCTGACTTGCTAGCACGAGGAGTAACCGCATTGATCGGGGCATTTGTATTAATATTTTGCACGGTTTACAATCAATGGACATTCTTTGGGATTTTTCTGCTAGTCACAGTTCTATCGGTTAGAGAATATGCTCGATTAGGCGACCTGCCAAAGATTCAGATTGGTTGGTTATATGTTTCTGCAATTGCAACCTACATGCTGCTTTTCTTATTTGCCTCAGGCGATCTGAGACCTAAATATTTGTCAATGCTATTGCCCATTTATTCTGTAGGTCTGATAATCCAACTTTTTTTGGAAGATAAAAGACCCTTAAGGGTAATTGGACTATGTTATTTATGTCTTGGTTATGTGGTAATTCCTCTTAGTCTTTTGAGCTTTGTGGTTTTCTTTAGGTATCAATACAATCCATACTTAGTCGTCGCTCTGCTCTTCATTATTTGGTGCATGGATACGGGTGCATATTTTACGGGAATATCTATTGGAAAACATAAGTTGTTCGAAAAAATTTCACCCAAGAAATCGTGGGAAGGTGCAATTGGTGGATTTCTCTTCGCCGTATGTGCCTCTTGGATATTCAGCCTATACTTAGACCAGCTTTCACTATGGCAATGGCTCTTTATGGGAGCGGTCATAGCTGTAACAGGGATATTGGGTGATTTGGTGGAGTCGTTTATCAAGCGGGTGGCTGCTACCAAAGATTCAGGCTCCTCCCTTCCAGGACACGGAGGTTTTTTGGATCGTTTTGATAGTTTGATTTTTAGTATTCCATTTTATCTTCTTTTACTCAATCTACTGTGAGTAAATAATCTGGATACCATTAGCTTTGCAAAAAATTTAATAACAAGTCCAAAAGTTCCTCACTTAGAAAATGGCTTATATAGAACCCGCTCCTATCAAGGATAAGGGCAACCCTTTCGAATCCATGATGTCTCGTTTTAACATTGCCGCCCAACATCTCGGTTTGAGTGAGCAAGTGTACAACGTACTCAAAACACCCAGCAAACAAGTGATCGTATCCCTCCCAGTGACAATGGATAATGGATCTATTCGTGTGTTTGAGGGATACAGAATTATTCACTCGAACATTCTTGGCCCTTCAAAAGGAGGCGTTCGGTTTGACTTGGATGTAAACATTGATGAGGTGAAGGCACTCGCCGCTTGGATGACCTGGAAGTGTGCAGTGGTGGACATTCCCTTTGGCGGAGCAAAAGGAGGAATCACATGTAATCCTCGAGAGATGTCCGCTGGCGAAATGGAGCGATTAACCCGAGCGTATACCCTGGCTATGAATGGAGTTTTCGGCGAAGACCGAGACATTCCAGCACCGGATATGGGAACGGGCCCACGAGAAATGGCCTGGATGATGGATCAATATTCTCGCGCCCAGGGAACAACAGTGAATTCCGTTGTAACAGGAAAACCGGTCGTGCTTGGGGGCTCATTGGGAAGAGAAGAAGCTACTGGTCGCGGAGTAATGATTTCAGCCATGGCCGCCATGGAAAAACTGCAAATCAATCCGTTCAATGCTACATGTGCTGTTCAAGGGTTTGGTAATGTCGGATCTTGGGCCGCCAGGCTTCTACAGGAAAGAGGCACCAAAGTGTTGGCAATAAGTGACATATCCGGAGCTTATTACAATGAGGAAGGAGTCGACATTTCCAAAGCAATCGAGTTTCGTAAGGAAAACGGAGGAAGCCTCGAGGGATTTCCGGGTGCAGAATCTATTTCCTCTGAGGAGATTCTTTTGTTGGATGTTGATGTGCTCGTACCAGCAGCTGTCGAAGATGTGATCACTGAAGATAATGCCAAGGATATCAAGGCCAAGCTAATTGTGGAAGGAGCCAATGGCCCAACATCGTCAAAGGCAGATGCTATACTTAATGAGAAAGGCATTTGGTCCGTGCCCGACATTCTTGCCAACGCCGGTGGCGTAACGGTCTCGTATTTCGAGTGGGTTCAAAACAGGCTTGGCTATAAATGGACAAAAGATCGAGTGAATCGTAGATCCGACCGTATTATGAAGACCGCTTTTGATCGAGTCTACAAAACCTCACAAAAATACAACACGTCACTTCGAATAGCTGCCTATATCGTAGCTATAGACAAGGTGTCGAAAACGTACGAATACCGAGGGGGCTACTAATGCGAATCCACAAGGAAGGTTTAAAAATTATCCCTATTGCCGCTATTCTCATTGGTGCACTCTACACGCTATTATATTGGCTCATTCCGGTAGCTCTCGTCCAAATATCTCTCGGAGTAGTTGCTGTCATCTTCTTCATTCTTACTGTTCGGTTCTTCCGAAATCCACAAGTAGACTGCCCGCAAAAAGCAGGTATGGTTTATGCTCCTGCCGAAGGCAAAGTGGTTGTGATTGAGAAAACTTTTGAATCTGAGCATCTGAAAGAGGATCGGATTCAGATTTCGGTATTCATGTCACCTCTAAATGTGCACGTAAACAGAAGTCCCGTTAAAGGTGTGGTTGAATTTTTCAAATACCACAAAGGGAAATTCCTTGTAGCCTGGCATCCAAAATCCAGCACGGATAATGAACGAACCACGATTTGCATCAAAGCAGAAAATGGCTCGTGTATCCTAATGCGACAAATCGCCGGGGCTGTGGCAAGACGAATTGCTTTCTATCCAGCAATTGGGGCTGCTGTGGAGCAAGGAAGTGGTGTAGGCTTTATTCGGTTCGGTAGTCGTGTAGATGTATTTCTCCCCCTTGATGCTGATATCAAAGTGAAGATCGGTGACAAGACCCTTGGTGGGATTACCGAGCTGGCGGTTTTGTAGTAATCGAGCACGCATTCATCATTCTGCCTTAAATCATATTAAGGCTATTATTTGCAAAACTGGTTTTATGAGCTGTTTGTTAAAATCCAATTGTATACTATTCATCATCCAAATTTGTATAATACAAATCGTTCAAACCTCCTTGGTTGGAAACAAGGCCTTCGCCTGAGGGGTGATGGTGATATTAAAACCACAATCAAGTACCTCGGAGCAAGCTCACAAGGTGAATTTGAAAAAACATTTCTTCATTCGATGCAAGCATCGGGGAATAAAACCTCTGGGGGGATTTAGCCGTTCGCTTTTTGCCAATTTCCATTTGCAAGAATTCACATACAGGGGATGTTGTTACATATACCTTGCTTAACTATCCAAATTCGTACTATCTTTAACCTCCCAAATAATTTAACCAGCTAAATAAATTGGAATCACATCTCACCTATTGTGAGTGTATTCTATGTAAGAAATAACTTATGGATAATCGTGGACTTGTAAACCCGGCGAATTTTATTTCAAATCTGAAATATGATCTTCCTGCTGGATTGGTTGTTTTTCTGGTCGCACTTCCTCTTTGTCTGGGAATTTCTCTTGCATCTGGAGCACCTTTTTCTTCTGGTTTGATTGCAGGCGTTATTGGTGGCTTGCTAATCCCCCATATAAGCAAAGCACAGTTGAGCGTAAGTGGTCCGGCTGCTGGACTTACAACTATCGTCCTTTTAGGTGTCGAAACACTTGGAACCTTTGAAGCATTGCTTGTAGCGATTTTTCTTTCCGGATTTGTTCAGATAGCACTTGGATTAGTAAAAGCGGGATACATCGCGTATTTCTTTCCCTCATCTGTGATAAAAGGGATGCTGGCTGCTATAGGTTCTATTCTAATTATGAAACAGTTACCCTATGCAATTGGTTATCACACAGAATTAGCTGCTGGAAATTCATCCAATCCTTTTAGCCGGATTTTTGAAAGTATAGAATGGGGGGCGTTTATAATTGGTTTTATCTCATTAGGCATTTTTATTTTGTGGAAAAAAACTAAGTTATCGGGGATAAGTTGGCTTCCTGCGGCTCTTATTGTTACAGTTTTAAGTATTCTGATAAATCAAGGATTTTGGCTATGGCTGCCAGAGCTTGCTTTGAGTAGTGAATTTTTGGTAAATATTCCGAAAGCGACTGAATTAATTTCCACTCTCAAAGGACCCGATTGGTCTACATTTGGAAATAGGGATGTTTATGCTATAGCACTTACAATTGGTATAATAGCAAGCGTGGAGACGCTGCTTACCATTGAAGCGGTTGACAAACTGGATCCTTATAAAAGGAAAACTCCTTTGAACCGTGAATTGATAGCACAGGGTTTTGGTAACTGTATTGCGGGCCTCATAGGAGGTCTTCCAATTACCTCTGTCATAGTCAGAAGCTCAACTGCTATTTCTTCAGGTGGGCGTACTAAAATGATTGCCCTTTTCCATGGAATCTTATTGTTCTTTGCGGTTATGTTTTTACCAGGCATACTTAGTAAAATACCCCTAGCGGCGCTTGCTGCAATTTTGCTAACGGTGGGATTCAAATTAGCAGATCCCAGAATAGTGAAGTCAATATATAAAGAGGGATCGGACCAATGGATTCCGATGGCAGTTACTACAATTGCCATACTATTGTCAGATCTTCTTGTTGGGATTGGGATAGGTATCGTGGTTGGACTTTTCTTTGTTTTAAGAGCCAATTTCCACTCCCCTTTCACTGTTATTAGAAAAGACAAAGACACGCTCATAATCTTTAATAGAGATGTGTCATTTCTCAATAAAGCCGCTTTATCCAATATACTTGAAGGGTTAGAGAAATGGTCGACTGTAGAAATTAATGGGAAGAGGGCTAGATTCATTGATCATGATATTGGTGAACTTCTTCGTGAATTTGAAACTGAAGCCAAAATCAAAAATATTACAGTGAAATTTACGGATATTGAGAGCGATGAGTTTTCACAAAAGCCAATCGAATATTTCAGCTGAATTAATACACAGAAACTAAAGAGTTAAATCAATGTGAAGTGACCCAACCAATTCAATTGTCGGCTAAATCCTAGTCGATAATGAATCCTCCTCCGACCCCTTTGGGGGTTTTGTTATGTAGTTGAAACAACGATCGCAGCTAGAACAACAGTTTTCATTTTCCAAACAGCTTGCTTGCTCCAATTTTGAGTTTATCGAGCGTTCCTAGCTTGTTTAGCTGTTCTTTCATTTTTTCGCCCACCTTCTCTATCGCCCGAAAGGGTCGAATCATCACTTTAAATTCCGTGATTTTGCCTTGTTCATTCCACGTGATTATATCTACACCGTCAATAAGCACTCTGTCAATTTCTGTATTGAATTCGAGGATAGCTTGGCGCTCTTCAATAAGCTCCTTTACGTAATGAAATCCTGCGTCTTTGAACGTGTTGAATGCTGCAGTTAGGTAGGCCTTGGTGATTGCTCTTCCTTTTTGTTGTTTGAAAACAATCGGGGAATAGAACACCACCTCCTTGTCAAGGATTTCATCAAGAACGGAGATATCTCCCATCACAACTCCCTGATGCCATGCCTCTAAAGGGGAGGTCATGACAGACCGAAGCTTGCTTTCACCTGATCCATATAATCAAGCTTTTCCCAAGTAAAAGTCTCCACTTGGTGCTCAATCATTTGCCCGTTTACCTTGAAGGAAACAGTTTTTTGTTCAGAGACTCTACCCATGTGACCGTATGCTGCCGAGTCGGAGTAGATGGGTTGGGTCAGTTTTAAACGACGAGTAATAGCAGCAGGTCGCATATCGAAAATCTCTTTCACCTTTTCAGCAATCTCACCATCCGACAATGACACATTGGACGTGCCATACGTATCAACAAAAATACCCATTGGTTCGGCTACTCCAATAGCGTAAGAAACCTGAACGAGAACTTCATTTGCCACTCCAGCCGCCACCAAATTCTTCGCAATGTGTCTTGTAGCATATGCTGCTGACCGGTCAACTTTTGATGGGTCTTTACCAGAAAAGGCTCCACCACCATGTGCTCCCCTTCCTCCATATGTGTCTACAATTATCTTTCGTCCTGTAAGTCCAGTGTCTCCATGGGGTCCACCAATAACGAATTTGCCGGTTGGATTTATATGATATTTGACCTGATCATTGAAAAGTGCCTGATTCTTGGAATTTTGCTTTGCAATAACTCTTGGAATCAAGATGGATATCACGTCTTCTTTGATTTTGGTCAACATTGCACTTTCCTCGTCAAAATCATCGTGCTGGGTGGAGACCACTATTGCTTCTATTCGCATAGGAACATTGTCATCAGAATACTCGATAGTCACCTGTGACTTGGCGTCAGGTCGAAGGTAGGTCATCTCACTTCCTCCCTTTCGAATGGCCGCAAGTTCTTGCAAAATCAAATGTGAAAGATTTAGCGCCAAAGGCATGTAATTGTCCGTTTCGCTTGATGCATAGCCAAACATCATTCCCTGATCTCCCGCTCCTTGTTCATCTTCTGATGCTCTCTCAACTCCTTGGCTGATATCCGCTGATTGCTCATGAATGGCTGAAATCACTCCGCACGAATTGCCATCAAACATGTATTCACTCTTAGTGTAGCCAATCCGATTGATCACATCCCTGGCCACCTGCTGTACGTCCACATAAGCACCCGTCTTGACCTCCCCACTAAGCACAGTCAAACCGGTTGTTACCAGAGTTTCACAAGCCACTTTCGAGGTTGGATCATGGGCAAGAAAGTGATCCACAAGGGCATCAGATATTTGATCTGCTACTTTATCGGGATGTCCTTCGGAAACAGATTCGGATGTGAAGAAATAGGGCATATATTCGTGCTAAAACTCTAAGCGCACAAATTTATATTTTTAGTTATTAAAACAAATTAATTAGGCCGTATAAGTTCCCAAGACAGAAAATCGTCGGGATTTTATGAAGACTAGGAATGGACTTCTTCCACTCTTCGATTGTCATGGTCGCAATGAATTCGTTTTCTCCAGAGATATCTGCCGCAACAGAGAGGTACGTTTGTGGATTGCAGATAGCTAGAATAGCTGAAACCATCTGATCATTTCGAAAAGGGGTCTCCATAAAAATCTGCGTGTAACCTGTTCGGTTTACTTCTTTTTCAAGCCGTAGGATATCTTGAGCTCGTTCTTTTTTATCAATTGGAAGGTAGCCATGAAATGTGAACTGCTGTCCGTTGAAGCCTGATCCAATCAAGGCCATCTGAATAGATGATGCACCAGGAAGCGGGACTACTCGAATGTTATTTTTATGGGCCCAACTGACTGCTACATTTCCAGGGTCAGCAAGGCCTGGAAGACCTGCTTCTGAGATTATTCCAAGATCTTGGCCTTCCAGAATCGGCTTCATTAGATATTCTATTGTATACATGTCTGTGGATTTATCCATTACTTCAAAATGAAGTGATGAAATATCTACGTCAAGCTTCAGGCTGCTAATGAATCGTCTTGCAGTACGTACATTTTCTGCTAAAAAAAATGAAGTGTTCGAAAGTACATCCTTCACAATTGGAGTAATAAACGAAGCATCATTTGCTTCCGAAAGGTAGCAGGGGATTAGAAAGAGAAGACCGCTCATTAAGTAAGAAAATCAAATACCAATCGCACTAATGATTTTGGTTGCTCGGCATGTATCCAATGCCCTGCACCCGTAATCTTTTTCACTTCAGCATTAGGAAAATGTTGGCGAATTACCTGTAAGTCCTCATCCTGAATATAGTCGGATCGTGTGCCCGCCAAGAACAGCACATGCCCGTTGAACCAATCTTCTTCTGAAAGTGCTTCTCCAATTTGCTCCGCATTTTGCTCAATTACATCAAGATTCAATTTCCAGATAAATCCCTCCTTGTCTCGAGATAAGTTCTTTAAGATGAATTGGCGAACTGTCGTTTCAGGAATTCGATGAGACATTTGCACGTCCGCTTCATTTCTGGTCTTAATCTGATCAAGCTTTATTGATCGAAAACCTCTAAATATTCTAGCATGATGTGGTTCATAATATTTGGGTGCAATATCTACAACAATCAATTTGTTCACTTTATCAGGATATCTGGCGGCAAATGTCATTGCCACTTTTCCGCCCATCGAATGCCCAATAAGATGAGCCTGTTCGATGTTTTCGTTTAGCATGAGCTCTAGAATGTCATCCGTCATGACATTGTAGTCAAATTCATCACTGTGTGGTGAACTCCCATGATTCCGTTGATCAACTAGATACACCTTGAACCTAGCAGAAAGTTCTTTCCCTACGGTTTGCCAATTGTCCGAAGAACCGAAAACACCATGAAGGACAATCAAAGGGTCACCTTGGCCAAATGATCGAAAGTGTAGTTTCATTTATAGTGGTTGTATAGTTAACTGTTTAATTAGTAAATGAATTATTGGGAAAACTCTTTGAAATAGTTCAGCTCGCATTGTCAGAGATTTAAATTCCTAATTCACCTAAGTTAATTTCAAAAAGATTGCCGAAACCTTCATCTTCCTTCAAAGTAATTTCGATATCATCCCATGAGGGCTTTACTCGAATATTTCTTTCCTGACCTGCTTCTATAATTGTTAGAGTAATCGGAAAGTAACCTGCATGTTGTTTATTGAACTCTAGTAGGTCATAGGGTTCGCTAAAGTGGTGAGAGGTCAGGTGAGATAATAAATCAATCTCAAATACTTTCCCTTCTGGCAATAACTCAATCATTTTTTCTCCAACTCCATGACGAAAAAAAATTGACAGTAACTTAACTTTTTTGACTCGAATTTCAGATTGGATAGTCCCCAGATATTTAATTCTGTATTTCCCACAGGCCTGTCCGAATGAAGATAAAAATGATAGATAAAAAAATGTTAAAAATAATAACTGTTTCATGTAAGCAACCCCGTATTGTGAATGATCCCAACCAAACCTGCCAATTCACTGGTCAACTAGTTCACCGAATCAAGTTTTCGCAAGTATAATCCAATAGAGTTTTCCAAACCAAAATACAGCGCATCACTTATAAGCGCATGCCCTATAGATACCTCTTCGAGATTTGGGATATTCTGCTTGAAGTACCGAAGATTATTTAGATCAAGATCATGACCGGCATTAATTCCCAACTCTAATTCACTCGCCAGCACTGCGGCTTTTTGGTAGGAAGAAACTGCCTCCTCGGGATTAGTAGGGTAATTACCTGCGTATGCTTCTGTGTACAATTCGATTCGGTCACTGCCTGTTCTATTCGCTCCGATAATCATCTCTTGGACTGGATCGACAAACAAGGAAGTGCGCACACCCCATGATTTTATTTTCTCAATTATCGGTATCAGTTTGTCTTTGTTTTCAGCCGTATTCCAACCTGCATTTGATGTCAGCACATCGGGAGGATCGGGTACCAAGGTGGCTTGAGCTGGTCTTACTTCCTCAATGATTTTCATAAATCGGTCATCGGGATATCCCTCAATATTGAATTCAACAGTCACAACTTTGGCTAGGTCATAGACATCCTGTCTGGTAATGTGTCGCTCGTCAGGACGGGGATGCACTGTGATGCCTTGCGCACCAAATCGTTCACAATCCAAGGCCACCTGCATGACGGAAGGATTGCTGCCTCCTCTCGCATTTCTGAGAGTTGCGATTTTGTTAACGTTTACGCTTAATTTTGTCATCTCTTAGAAAAGTCGATTGACTGCAAATTTGTTCATTTAAAACCAAAAAATGAGTTTGAAAACGGAAATAGAAGCGGGTATAAAACAAGCCATGCTCGGCAAAGAAAAGGATCGATTAAGAACGCTTAGGGCGATTAAATCCCAAATCTTACTAGCTGAGACAGAGAAGGGTGTGGTTGGTGAAATTAGCGATGAGACCGAATCAAAAATTCTCCAAAAAGCCGCTAAGCAGAGAAAAGACTCGTTGGGGATTTACGAGCAACAGAATCGAGAGGATTTGGCTGAAGTCGAGCGTACTGAACTGAGAATCATTGAGGAATTTTTGCCAGCACAACTAAGTGAACAAGAGGTGGAAGCGGCTGTTAAAGAAGTTATTGATCAGGTTGGAGCAGCTGGGCCACAAGATATGGGCAAGGTGATGGGGGCTGCTAGCAAGAAGCTAGCGGGACAAGCTGATGGGAAAACAATTTCTGGTATTGCAAGAAAACTTTTAAGCTAGGTTTTGGTAATCTTCGATATTCTCATTGTTGCTTTTGTGGTCTTTGCTGGAATCAAGGGCTACAAACGTGGATTCATAGTTGAGGTCTTCTCGTTACTTGCTTTCTTCATTGGCTTGTTCATAGCTCTTAAGCTTACTTTCCCAATAGCCATGAAGTTCTTTGGCAATTCGGACGCTTTTTGGATTATTGCCCTTGTCATTTTTATTGCCCTATTCTTACTACTCGTTTGGGGAATCAAACATCTGGCTGAGTCTATTAAAAAAGTAGTTGATTTCACCCTAGCAGGAATTATTGACAACATTCTTGGGGTAGGCATTTCCATTATCAAGTGGCTCTTTGTTTTTAGTGTAACAATTTGGGTAATGAGTTCTGTAGATTTGTATTTACCATCCAGATGGATCAAAGGATCTGATCTATATTATGTTGTCGCATCAATAGCTCCTGTCACATTTGAATTAATCGCTGGGCTTGTCCCATTTTTCGAAGATATTCTAGAAAACATGCAAGAACCGCCCAGTCGATCATCTGTAATTGTTTCTATTTAAGCTTTGATGTACTTTTGGAAGTATGCGATTTCACGAGGAATATGATTTTCATTTCATTTATGCGCGTGGTGGAAAGTTAGAAAAGCCCATTTCACTATGACCACCAAGGATCTCATAAATTATATGATCCCTCCGCTGAAACCAGAAGATTCTATAGAGAAGGCTCAGCAATGGATGGATGAACTAAAAACAACAGAACTCCCGGTAACAAAGGAAGGTCGATTTTTGGGATTGGTGGACGAAGACATGACCTATGATTTTCTGGGTGCAAGTAATGTCAACGATCTTCCCTTGAAGGGACAAGAATGCTCTGTTTCTCAAGATCAACATTACTATGATGTGATGTCCACTGCTTACAATCAGGGATTCAGACTTGTCGCAGTTCTTGATGAAGAAGGTGGCTACCTGGGTGTAGTTTCCATTCAGGATGTTGTGGAAGCATTCGCACAGGCATCTTCAGTCAATTCTTCCGGAGCAATTATGGTTCTCTCCATTGAGGAGCACGATTATTCATTGTCCAACATCTCCCGAATGATCGAAATGAATGACGTTAAAGTATTGAGTAGTCATATCTCTTCGCAGTTGGACGAATCTTCAAGAGTTAGGTTAACCATTAAACTCGATACAGAAGAAATTTCCCAGGTCAAAACAGTATTGGAAAATAATGGGATAAATATAGAAGCGACCTTCAACACCACAGCACTCTCTTACGACGAAAAAGAGAGGCTGGATTTATTGATGAAGTATTTAAAGCCTTGATGACCATGCAGAAAATTGCAATTCATGGACGTCAGGTTACCTCGGATTCACTGTCCCACATTGAATCCCTCTTTTCTTATTTAGACGCTCATTCTGTCGAAGTTATTATCTCTAATTCCTTTAATAAGGCAAATGAATCTCAGTTAGATCTGACCAAATATTCTATATATTCAGATGCGCTTGGTCAAGAGGATGCTGATTGTATTTTTAGTTTAGGTGGAGATGGAACGCTTTTGGATACCATTACTCATGTCGGAGATACTCTGATTCCAATTTTAGGCATAAACACTGGTCGCTTGGGATTCCTTACAACGACCGCTGAAAACAGTATTTCAGAGTCGTTAGACCTATTATTCACTAAGCAATTTAGATTAGAAGATAGATCACTTATACAATTGGAGACTTCTCTAGATCTCTTTGATGAGAAGAATTTCGCTTTGAATGAATTTGCCATTCTGCGGAAGGAAACCTCATCAATGATTGTAGTGAAATGTTATCTTAATAACGAATACCTTAATACTTACTGGGCAGATGGTCTAATGGTGAGCACTCCAACTGGTTCTACAGGTTATTCTCTGAGTTGTGGAGGTCCGGTGGTTTTGCCCCAAACTAAAAATTTTATAATTACTCCTGTAAGCCCACACAATCTCAATGTACGACCACTCGTAATCCCTGATGATGGCGAATTGACTTTTAAGATGGAGTCAAGAGAAACAAGTGTTTTAATCTCTCTGGACTCCCGATCAGCAACTGTTCCTCATGATTTAGAAATAAAAGTGAAGAAGGCAGATTTCAATATTCAGCTGATCCGACTTAAGGGAAGTTCTTTTCTGGATACATTGAGAAATAAATTGGGTTGGGGGTACGACAAGAGAAATTAGCATTTAATATTAGGAGAGTACAATCAAATTCCTACTTTTGTGTTATAATATCTAGTAATATGCGACTTAGACATCTCTTCCCCATATTGTTGGCTCTACTTCTCATCACAATGAGTGAGGATGCTAATGCCCAACGAAAAAACAAATATCAAAAGTATAAAAGCAAGAATAAGATGATATCTGGCTATCGTGGTGGTGGAATTACAATAAGCCGATTCAGAACTTACTATTATGGCGGAGTAACAGCCAATGCATTAAATTATTTTGGGGATTTAGCCCCATTGGAGGGAGCTGCTAGTACGGATATTTCCTTTACTCGACCAGGTTTAGGACTTTTTTATGGATATAAATTCCATCATTCGATGGCAGTTAGAGCAGCAATTAATTATGGACGTCTCTTCGGGGATGATAGTTCTTCAGACCCATCTGGAGTGGGAAGTGCTCCTAATAGGTATGCGAGAAATTTGAGCTTTCGAAATGATATAAAGGAACTCTCTTTGGGGTTGGAAATTTATCTTCTTCCAAACTATGGGGGTCCTCAAAGTCGCCCACCTTTAAACGCCTATATTTTTGTTGGTGCAGCTGTGTATCATCATGAACCTAAAGGTCTGGTACCTGATGCTGATTATCAAACAGCAATAGATGGAAGCGTTGCAGCTCCTCAGGCAGGAGAGTGGGTAAACCTGAGAGAGCTTGGAACTGAGGGTCAAAATTATGGATTAGGTGAAGAATATGGAGCGTTTCAGTTTGCTATTCCGCTGGCCGTTGGAGGTGAACTATATTTAAATTCTAAGATGAGTATAGGATTGGAATTCGGTTACAGGAAATTATTTTTTGATCACTTAGATGATGTTAGTGGTACCTACGCAGATTTAGGAATTTTTGATGCAACTGATAATTTGGCTCGTATATTATCCGATAGAGCTGCTGAGCCAATTGCCGTTATGTCAGGAGATACTAGAGATATTCCTGCTGGGAATATAAGGACTTATTCTGGTTTTGCAGGAGGAGCTACCTTTTATCACAACGGAAATAGTTATACTGGACTGCCAGATAATGATAGAAGAGGGTCTTCTGATGACGACTCTTACTTCATGACACAGATACGATTCACTTACATCTTTGACAATTCTGGAGGAAAGGCGAAGTTTAGATAATCAAATTTGAAATTTCTAGGTTTAATTTTTTTGATTGTGTCATATTCCGGAGTTGCTCAATTCATGGAATTTGGAGCTGGTATTGGCATGATGAATTACTCTGGTGATTTAGCTCCTGGCTACCAGATCTCTCTTGTCAAACCTGCTGCATCGATTCACTACCGCCTAAATTTCTCAGAAATAGTTAGCACTCGTTTTGCTCTGACATATGGAGGCATTAAAGGAGATGATACGTCTCCAGTCGACATACTCGGTGAAAACCGTAACCATTCTTTCGAAAGCAATGTTCTCGAAATATCTTCTGTATTTGAGTATCATTTTATAGATTACAAGAATCACGAATCTCCACAAAAATGGTCTCCTTATGCTTTTTTAGGATTCGGAATAATGCAACTTAAAAATCCGTCAAATACGACAGACGATTTTAATCTGACCCAGCCAGTTATTCCTATGGGTCTTGGATTCAAATATAAACTTGGGAAACAATCTGTTATCGAATTTGAAGCAGGTGCACGCAAAACATTTTTTGATTATTTGGATGGCATTTCTGACGGAGACGTTACCATAAAGGATTATCAGTTTGGAAATCCAAATGATGATGACTGGTACTTCTTTACAGGCTTTCGATTGTCTTATGTGTTGTACAAGATTCCTTGTCCATTTCCATACGTTCCAAATCGCTCATTATTTCAACGTTAAATCTCGTTAAGACCCTCAACTTTAAATAAAAAAAAAGCGAATTTTGTTGCCTTCAAATTTCGAGGGGACTACACGATGGATGCACTTCCAGAACATATTGCCATTATAATGGACGGAAACGGCCGCTGGGCCAAGAAGAAGGGTGCTGCTCGAATTTTTGGTCATCAAAATGCCATTAAAGCCGTTCGCGAAAGTGTAGAAGGGTGTGCGGAATTAGGGGTGTCCTATCTTACACTTTTTGCCTTTTCTACAGAAAACTGGAATCGACCACAAATAGAAGTGGATGCACTAATGTCCTTACTCGTGTCTACTATAAAAGATGAGCTCCCAACTTTAATGAAAAACAATGTCCGATTAAAAGCCATCGGTAACACATCAGCTTTGCCAAAGCAAGTCAAACAAAACCTCGAGTTTGGCTTAAATGAAACCTTGAAGAACACTGGACTAACTCTGATTTTAGCCCTGAATTATAGCGGAAGATGGGATATTGAAAATGCCTTCTGCGAAATAGCTCGGAAAATTGAGGAAAAAGAACTTAGTACTGGCGATATTCGCGACGGTTTAATTTCAGGCTTTCTATCTACAGATGGGATTCCTGATCCGGAATTAGTAATTCGTACTAGCGGTGAGCAACGAATTAGTAATTTCTATTTATGGCAATCAGCTTATTCAGAGCTTCATTATACCGAGGTTCTGTGGCCAGATTTCAGAAAATTAGATTTGGGAAAAGCAATAAACGATTTTCAGAATCGAGAAAGAAGATTTGGGAAAACCAGTGAACAAGTGGGAGCAAGATGAATAAAGGAGTAATATTATTTTTTCTCGGGGCTATTTTAATACAGCACAAAAGCTTTAGCCAGATCGTATTTGGACAACAAGGTCGAAATAACAATGATAACCAGACCATAAATTATTCTAGCCCGAGAGAATACGAAATTGAGGCAATCGAAGTAAAAGGGGTTCAGTTCCTTGACAACAACGCCCTTGTCTCAATGTCGGGGTTAAGAGTAGGGGACAAGATAAAAATTCCTGGAGACGAAATTTCACAGGCTATCAAAAAACTTTGGAAACAAGGGATAATAGGAAATGTGACAATTTATGCCTCAAAAATCGAAGGTGATAAAATTTCGTTGGTAATTGAACTCACAGAGAGGCCCAGACTCTCGAGGTTTGATTTCAAAGGAGTGAACAAAAGCCTCGCTACCGAACTTGAAGAAAAAATTGGTGTGATAAAAGGTAGAGTTCTGACAGATGCCGCTCTAAAGAACACAGAGCTGGCGATTCGAAAGCATTTGGACAGCAAAGGATTTTTAAACGCTGAAATTGATTTGGTACAACAGCGCGACTCTGTTTTGAGAAACAATGTTTCTGTAATTGTGAATATCGACCGAAAAAATAAAGTAAAAGTAAAAAATATAACTTTTACAGGGAATCAACATTTTTCGCAAAAGAAACTCAGAAAAAAGCTCCGCAAAACTGGTGAACGACCTAGAATTGGTTTGCCAAAAGAGCTTCTCGGAAGAGGCCTTCACTTCGCCTCACACCCCAAAGAACTATTGCACTTCATCACTCATAAAGACTCTATATCTACAACTCAGTTTAGTGACTATTGGAGTCAACACATGAAACTCAACTTTTTTAAGTCAAGCAAATTTGTAAAGACTGAATTCGAAGAGGACAAAGAAGGCTTAATCAATTTTTATAAATCAAAGGGATATCGTGACGCAGAAATAATCAGCGACTCAACATACGCTTATGATGCAAGCAATATGAATATTGACTTGCATGTCAATTCTGGCAATAAGTATTACTTCAGAAATATTACATGGGAGGGTAACTTTCTATACCCAAATGAAACACTCGATGGAATACTGGGCATCAAAAAAGGTGACGTCTATGATCTGGAATTAATTAACACGAAGCTGACTTTTAATCCCACAGGCAGTGTCGACATCAGTTCCCTATATATGGACGATGGATATTTGTTCTTTAATGTGACCCCTGTTGAAACTAAAATAGTTGGTGACTCCATTGACATGGAAATGAGATTATATGAAGGAGCGCAAGCAACAATTAATAAAGTTTATATAACAGGAAACGACAAAACAAATGATCATGTAATAATGAGGGAGATTAGGACACTTCCCGGTGACAAATTCAGTAGGGCATTGCTCCTAAGAACACAAAATGATTTAAGGCAGCTCGGGTACTTCGACCCAGAACAAATTACGCCTATTCCAATACCTGATCAGGTTAATGAAAGCGTTGATATTGAGTGGGCATTAGTTGAGCAACCAAATGACCAGATTCAACTTTCCGGGGGATGGGGAGGTACCTTTGGTTTTGTTGGAACTGTTGGACTAACGTTTAATAATTTCTCGCTTCGAAACATTCCACATAGAGATAAGTGGAGAGGTTTGCCGGTAGGGGATGGACAAAAATTGTCATTACAACTTCAGGCCAATGGCAGAAGATTCCAAAGTTATTCATTGAGTTTTACAGAACCCTGGATAGGCGGTAGAAAACCGAATGCCTTTAGCATCAGCTTAAGTCGATCTATTCAACGATCAATCAACAGTTACACTAATGAGGAATTTGGATCTCTAAAAGTATCAGGTATTACGCTCTCTCTAGGCAGACGAGTACGCTGGCCAGATGATTTTTTTGTGGTTAGTAATTCTATTGCTTATCTGAGATACGATCTCGACAACTTTGGTAGGTCTTTAGGTTTTGAAACTGGAGCTGCCAATAGTTTCACTTTCAACAATACAATTTCGAGAAGATCCACAGATAATCCCATGTATCCCAGAACAGGGTCTGAAATAAGCTTGAGTGCTTCATTCACACCTCCTTACTCACTATTCAATGATATTGATTATGAAACTGCCGATAATGCGACAAAATATAAATGGCTAGAGTATCATAAATGGAATTTTGATTCGTGGTTTTATTTGAAATTGGCAGGAGATTTGGTACTAGCCTCCAGAGCGCACTTGGGATTATTAGGATCCTATAAAAAGAAAACTGGAATAGGACCGTTTGAAAGATTCCAGCTTGGTGGTGATGGTTTAACAGGTCAAAGCTTCCTGCTTGGTACAGATGTCATTGGTTTGAGGGGATATGAAAACAATTCCCTTGCACCAGTCGATGATCAAGGAACATTGGATGATTCCAGTGATGATATTGCTGGTGGCACGATTTTTAATAAATTTGTTTTGGAACTTAGATACCCTGTTTCTTTGGCACAAAGTGCGACAATATATGGATTGGCATTCTACGAGAGTGGCAATAATTGGAATGATCTCAAGGATTTCAATCCGTATAATCAGTTTAGATCTGCTGGATTAGGTATCCGCATTTTTATGCCTGCTTTCGGACTGATGGGTCTTGACTGGGCGTATGGATTCGATGAAAACCCTATCCCTGGAACAACAGGAATAAGTGGTGCCCAATTCCACTTCTCTATTGGTCAGCAAATAAGATAAGCGCATGAAATACTTAGTTTCTTATGTTTTTTTAATCTTGTCCTTTGTCTCTTTTGGGCAAAAGTTTGGTTACGTAGATATGAGTTACTTGTTGAGCAAAATGCCGGATTACAACAATGCTCAAGTAGAAATTGAAAAGCTAGCGAAGGGTTGGGAACAAGAAATACAAAAAATGTATCAGGAGGCCGAAACAATGCAGTCAGACCTGAAGGCAGAAGAAGTGCTGCTAACTCAAGAAATGCATCAGGAGCGACAGGCAACCATTGACAAAAAATGGAAAGAAATCAAGGAATATCAAAAACAAGTCTTTGGTTTTGAAGGGTTATATTTTTTGAAAAAAAAGGAGTTGATTAAACCCGTACAGGACAAAGTATTTGAAGCTGTGGAAATCGTGGCTAAAAATAATCGTCTTCAGATAGTGTTTGATAAATCTGGGGAGTTGGTCATGATCTATACTGATCCTATCCATGATTATACAGATCACGTCCTTGAAGAATTAAAATTGGAATAAGTAAACTTTGAATAAATAAATTATGAAATCTAGAATTTTATTATTGGCCACAATAGCTGTGATGTCTATTATAAGTGTAAAAGCACAAGGCCTGAAAGTCGGTTATGCAGATGCAAATTATATTTTGGCATTGATGCCAGAAGCTCAGCAAGCGCAAGCTGATATTGCTTCTCATGAAAGCATGATTCGAACCAATTTGGAAGCTAAGTACAAAGACTACCAAACTAAGTTGGCATCTTATCAAGAAAATGTTGCGTCTTTTAGTGAGTTGGACAGGACAGACAAGGAAAGAGAACTTGTTGCGATTCAAGAATCTATCCAAAAGTACGAAGGAGAAGCGCAAAATTCAGTTACGAAAAAGCAGAATGACCTTCTTCAGCCACTCTTCCAAAAGATTGGAAAGGCAATTGAATCGGTGGCCATTGAAAACAATTATGATTTTATTTTCAGCGCTGGGGCACAGGGTGTAGACATCTTGTTGTATGCCAAAAAAGATAAGAACATGACTAATTTGGTTTTGGCCAAATTGGGAATTGATCCGCCTGCTGATCAATAATACTAAGTACTTGGAATTTGACCCATCCCGTCCTCGGCGGGATGGGTTTTTTATGTAATTACTATTCCTAAAATTAGTCCTCCCAGAATGATAAAGGGTGCAGGTATCCTAGTAAAATAAAGTGTCAGAGCTGTACCAATCATTAGAAGATAATTAATAATAGGGCCGTTCATCATCGGTTGAAATAACAGGAAGACCGCAGCAATCACCATCCCGGAACTCACCGCATGCACACCTTCCATAGAAGCCCTTACCATGCGATATTTCTTCAATTGATCCCAGAATCGAATCACAAAGAATATTAGAAACGTGCCAGGTAAAAACACACCCAAACTTGCAGCAAAAGCTCCAATTAGCTGAGCTCCGGTACCTGCACCTCTCATGCCTAGTCCTCCAACATACGCACTGAATGAGAAGGTAGGGCCAGGAATTGCTTGAACAAATCCATATCCGGAAATAAACTCCTCAGCACTTAGGAATTCTTTGACTTGAACAAATTCAGTATATATCAATGGCACTAGTACCTGCCCCCCTCCAAATATCAAACTACCGTTTCTATAAAAATTCTCAAAGATCAATACCTGCTTAACATCAGTTAACGCCCCAGCTATTGCAGCAACAATTAAGACACTTGCCCAGAGAATAAAATTCTCCCATTTAATTTTTATCCCTTCCTTCTCTTCGTGCGGTTGGCGTTTGTAATTGATCGCGGTTACAAGACCACCAATTAATAGAAAAACGGGAAACATGACTGGAGATGGTGTGAAGAAAGATGCAAAAACCGCCAAAATCATAAGGAAAATAGCAAGATTGGTTTTAACCACCTTACGCCCTATTCGATAAGCGGAATAGGCCACAATTCCCACGGCCATTGGTTGAATGAACCGAAGAAAATCCAATGAAATATTCAATTCATTGAATGAGACCACAAGTAATGCCGCACTCGTCATGATAATCACTGCAGGAAGCATCCAAATCAGTAATGTCAGGTAAGCCAGACTTGGCCCTCCCATTCTAAACCCAATAGATGTAATAGTCTGTGTAGAGGTAGGACCTGGTAATATTTGACATAGAGCGAATAACTCCAACAACTCCTCTTCTGATAAATAGCCTCGCTTCTTGACCATCATATCAATGAACATAGCCAAATGCCCTTGTGGTCCACCAAAAGCGGTAACAGCGAGAATTAACACATCACGAAGAAAAATATAATATCGTACCCTACGAAAGGTCATTTAAGCTCCCCTTTTTCTATTTGCCAGAATCCCTACTGAAGGATCAGGCAGTAGTGTTTGGTTTTTGGTTAGGTCAATTTAGATATTTAGATCATCACCGAAAAATCTGCTGCAATACTTTTAACGAATGTACTTCACCAAATCCTGGAATATGGTGCTGGAAATAATTAATAAGCATCTCCAGAACACGATATCGTAAATCACCTGTCGTCTCAACTTGATTGTCGAAAGGCGAATATAATAATTGATCAACAAGACCATTAATGTCTAGCTGATCGGCTACTTTGTTCATGTTTTCAAATAACTCTTCTCCTGATAGCACTGTAATCCCTAAAAGAGGAGTCATTTGTAATAAAAAAATCAAATGAAAATTATCTACTGATCGTGAAGATTTGAAATTCTGAAGACCCACAAGTAAATAATTGAACAACTCTTTGTTCTCAGAATGTTCATTCCTTAGTAGTTTATTTGCAACTTCCGCAAGAAAAAGCAGAATGCTCTGGCGCTTAATATCCTCAGCATACCAATGGAGCAATGGCTTGAATTCTGAGATTCGATTTAGATCACGTGAGGATTTCATATATAATACCATGTCTAGCACGGTGAAAGGTTGAAAATAGGCCATACCCTGACGTGACTTGGCACTCCTTACACTGTTCACCACAAACCCTTGATACCCATAGTTTTCTGTATAAATTTTTACAATAATTGAACTTTCGCGATAGTCAATATGATTTAGCACTATCCCACGTGTTTTTACGATCATTTGATCACAGCAATTTTCCCGACAAGCGTTTCTACCCCGTCTGCCGAACTACTAAACACAAGATAAATGCCTGTCTGCACTCTTGATTGATTGAAAGTTTGAAGATCCCAACTCGCTGAACCACCATTTGCTGCAAGTTCTCTCACTAATCGGCCTCTTGCATCAGTGATTTTAATAATTGCATTTTGTGCGAGACCGGATAACCCAACAGTTCCGGCAAAGCCTGGTGGCACTGGATTTGGGAATACGCTGATCTGAGACTCATGAATGGCTTTTGATCCGGAAGAAGCTGAGCGATAGGAAACAAGCCCATAATCCGTAAGAATGAAAACTTCTCCATTTTCTTGATTGTAGGAGAATTGCAACACATTGTTAGATGGAAGCGGGCTGTTGTTCTCTGTGAATTGGTGGATTAATACAGACAAATCCCGCGACAGCACCCAAACGCCAGTCTCTGTCGCGAACCATATCCGCCCACCACCATCGGTTAATATATCATTCACTTGTTCATCCTCAAACAAGAACCCAGTATTAAAAATTGGAATTGACACGTCAAGGTCAGAAAATGGAAAAGAACCTGCACCAAAATTGGCTACTCCCGAAGTTGTTGAAATCCAAACCTCATCGTCAATATCAATCGCAACGCCTGTGACTGTTGCGGATGGTAGATTGTCAGAAGTAGTAATGGTTCGCTGCATATCAATGAATGGATCAAAGGTGGCCAGACCCCCTCCCTCATTATTCCCTCTGGTCACCCACATTACACCCTCAGAGGAGATGTCCAAATCAAGCGGAAAACTTGAATCAAGCTCAGAAGATGAAAATGTACTTATTGAACCGTCGGGTCTCAATCTATAAAGAGCATTGTCAGAATTGTACGAAATTGCCCATAGTGAATTTTCTTGAGTCTGGATGGCAGCAAGCTGAACATCAGTGAGGCTGTTGCTGACCACAAATTCAGAGTTATCCTGATTAAGAATTAAGTCCTGCTGCTCATCATAAAGACCAAAGCCAAGTGATGTGAAGTAAAGGTTGTTACCAATTGCAGTAACATCCGACAGGTTGTAAAAGTCAGGTATTTCACGTTGAATCCACCTTCCTTCCTCAAATACGGAGTAACCCAAACCGTCAGAAGTTCCGTCATACGATGATGGATCTGGCCCGAAAAATGCGAACGTTCGGCCATCAGCCCATTTAATTCTAGTAGGGCTATCATTGAAAATACCGTCGGGTAAAACCTGCTCTGTAACAGTGCCAATCTTCAACAATCCATTGTTTCCATCAGCAAGCCAGTAATCTCCACTACTAATAATCAAATCATTCCCAGCAATTAACAATGGATCAGCCAACAATTCAACAGGATTTGGTAAGACAGAATAAAGGCCTGATGAAGTAAGAGCATATAAATCTGTTTGAGCGTACAGCCTGATCACCGGATTCGAAAACAGCAGTCCGGTATCAAACCAAGTAGTCCCATTGAAACGCCAAAGCTGTGTCTCATTTCTTACTACATACAGAATACCCTCACTCGAGATTAGATTAGAAAAACTACCAGAAGAACTTTCAGGGAAGTACTCCCAGACGTTGAAGTCGAGCAAATTGTCCATCAAATTTCCCGAGCGAATGCCATCTACAGACAAAATATAAATTGAATCATTTTGGATCAAGATTTCCTGCACGCCCAACTCAGCTCCTATGCTTCCTATATTCCGATAATTCTCTTTCACAATACCAGCGCTAACATCCAGAAGCACAACACCAAAATCTGTTGCCAAGTAAACCCCTTCATCTACAGAACTAATGCTATGAATGGCTTTGTCAGCAACAACTTGGGCATCCCTTAAAGTTGATATTGTTGAAATAGTCCCCTCATCGTCTATCAAGTCTATCACTCCACTTTCGTATCCGATAACCATGACTGATGATTGCTCTGAATAATTCATTGCCGTGATCCTAGCATCACCCAGCCCGTCTTCCTTACTCAATTTTTGAATAGCATTCGTTTCCTCATCCACCGTGAAAAGACCATTGGTTGTCGCGCAAAAAAGTGTTGATCGGGCCTGTTCCAGTATTCGAGCTTCGAAATAACTAAAATGAGATCGCCAGGTATTGAGAGGAATGTCCTGTGCCCAAGTGGACATGGAAAAACAAAACAGAATATACGTGCCCCAGCCCTTCATATTAATCAGGTTTTTGATTGAGCTTTCCTACTTTCATTGAAGCATTTTCTACACAATGCCTCATAAATATCCTTTTCACCTAAAACGACTGTCTTCTTGGATTTCGTACGACGATGGGTATATGAGGCCACATCTCCACAATGCATACATACCGCATGCACCTTAGTGACATATTCGGCGATTGACATCAATCGATCCATTGGTGTAAATGGAATTCCTCGGAAATCCATATCTAAGCCAGCCACGATTACGCGTTTTCCCTCATTTGCCAATTGATTGGCCACTTCGACAATTCCATCGTCGAAGAATTGTGCCTCATCTATTCCCACGACTTCACAATGTGATGCTTGAAGTAAAATGTCACGAACAAAACCAACTGGTGTTGATGTGATTTTGGAATTGTTGTGCGAGACCACCTTGGTTTTAGAATATCTTTTATCAACAGCTGGTTTAAATATTTCCACGGATTGTTGAGCAATAAGCGCCCTGTTCAACCTGCGGATCAGCTCCTCTGTTTTACCAGAAAACATAGATCCCGCTACTACCTCAATCCAGCCCTTGCTGACCAAATGGCCACTTCCAATATTTCGTTCGACAAACATTAATCGCTGTATTTTAAATGGGGAAGTTTGTTTTCGTTCGCAACTGCAACGACTACATCAGAGGAGATGGTCACCTGACAAGCCAACCTTTCATTACGTTGCAATTTATTCAAATTGACCAATCTCTGCTCTATATGAGTTATTGACTCAAAATGTTGCAAACCCTCTCTGGCGACTACTTTACACGTGGTACATCGACCTTTTCCTCCACAGGCATGCATCCAATCAGTGTGCTCAAGCAATACTTGAAGAAGTTTTTTCGATTTGTCTTCGCTTTCGATAGCTTTACTGGCCAAGTTATCAATGATTATCCGAGGCATTTAATATCTCCCTTTGATGCAAAAGAAACTAAACGAAGACTTTATTGAGAAATATAGCGAACAATTCGCTGCTAAAATTTCGGAAGAGTTCTACGCATCACATTCTCACATTAGTGGACAGGAAATTCTGAACATTACTCCTTCTAAACAGGTCAATTTTTTTATTATCAAGTTACTGTTTAATAATTGGCAACAAGAATCCACACGACTTGAAAGTCCTTTCTTCAATTATGGAGCAATTGAAGTAAAAGAGGCTCTTCTCCAATTTATGAATGTATTGTCGCGATTCATAAGGGTTGAAAGAAAAGAATTCGAAGCACTTCTGCAGGATGCCGTTAGAGATACTCTCTTCTTGATTATGGCACCCAATGTGTACATTGAGATAGAGTTTGATAGAAAAGGGGTTGAGTCTCTTACTGATAAATTGGCTAAAAATATTCTAAAGTACATTCGAATAGCCAAGCCAGATTTTACGAGTTATTTTGACTCGAATGTCGGATTAGATAAAGATGATCTGGAAATAGACGAGAGTGTAATTACCAATGCACTTTTGGAAGAGGAAATTTCCAAACTGAACAAAGTGCTTCCCTTAACGCTGAAAAAATTAGAAGAAGGGGAAGATGAGGATGCTGTTGATGATTTGTTAATTGTGGAAGCTGATGTTCTGGCCGCTCCAACAGTTGCCCGTTCATCCGATTCAAAAGCCAAGAGTTCTGAGGATCCTCAGGAGGATCCTCAAATCAGTACTGAGGAAATATCTTCCGAAACTGATCCTGTAGAAGAAAGTAATGTCTCTGTTGAGGAAGAACAAAAAACTCCCCCTGACATTGCCGAAGAACAAGACACTACTGGGCCTGAAGACGAAGTTGTTGAAGAAACGTCAGTTGAAGAGAGTGAAAGTGAAGAACCAGAAGAAAAGGAAATCTCGGAGAAAGCAGAACCTATTGTCGTTGAAGAAAGAACTGAGATTGATCGAGGTTTGACGGAACCTCCACCCAGCCCACCATCAGATGAAAGCATTATCACTAACATGGCCCCTGATGAGGAAAATGACGAAGATGACGACAATACTCTTAATGATAAATTTGAAGACCCACTGGCAGTTCCAACCATTGCTGAATCTCACGAAAGCCAAGCAGATAGTATGATGACAGCTATTTCAGTGAACCACCGGTACATGTTTATCAATGAACTCTTTGATGGTGAGGCAGACTTATTCACTGTGGCAATCAAAAAAGTCGAAGACAGTAGCTCTTTTGATGAAAGTGTAGAAATTCTGGTACAGAATTATGCCAAAGAATACCACTGGGATATGAACTCAGACGAAGTAAAAGAGTTGCTGAAGATTATTTTTAGACGGTTTAGGTAGGGTTTGCTGAGGCTATCATGAAACATCCCGAAGACATATTTCAACGTCCAAGGAAAATCATCGATTAATCTTGAGACGCAGGCCTCTGAAACAGGTATCTTATTCTTTGATAATGAATTTGTTAGGTATTTTTCAGCAAACCCTCAATAGGACGAGCCTTATCGCTGTAGCACCTGCATCCGGTGTGCATCCAATTTCAAAAAAGTAAATAGCATTAAGCTAAATGACAAAAGCGACGATCCGCCGTAACTAAAAAATGGAAGTGGAATTCCAATTACAGGAAACAATCCAATAGTCATTGCAATGTTAATGAGGAAGTGAAAGAATAGCACTGATACCACACCATACCCAAAAATCCGAGCAAATTTCGCTTTTTGGCGTTCCGCGATATTGATCAAGCGGATAAGCAGAATACAGAATAGAGCAATTACAGCGAAGGTTCCTAGCCAGCCATGTTCTTCACCCACTGTACAGAAAATGAAATCGGTGGTTTGCTCAGGAACAAAATCAAATTTTGTCTGAGTCCCTTGTAGAAACCCCTTACCTTGAAATCCCCCTGACCCAATAGCAATCTTTGATTGTGTGACGTTCCATCCAACCCCTAGCGGATCGGCATTTGGATTGATGAGTGACATGATTCGTTTCTGCTGGTGTGGTTGGAAAACCTCGTTCATAGCAAAGTCCACGCTCACAACCATTCCAACAGCAAGTATTGTCAAAATGAAAACCCACCCAATTCGTTTTGCGGTTCGGGCGGTTAACCCAAGTATTATTAAGGCAAAAATCACTATACCAATTAGCAAAAGAGTTTTTTGAACCAGAAGAGTCAACAGAAATAGCGCGACAACCGTTATCAAGAAAATTAGAACCAGAGGAGACATTCCCTCACGAAAAAGCACCAAAATAAGACTTGTATAAACAAGAGCGGTACCCGCATCTCGCTGTAAGATGGTCAATGCAAGAGGTATCATGAATAGCATGGCCGCAAATATGATATGGCGGACTTCAAGTGTTTTCTGCTTCAATTCTGAAAGATATTTTGCCACGGCTAAGAGAGTTGCATATTTTGCGAACTCAGAGGGCTGTAATCTGAAAGAGCCAATTTGGAACCAGGATTGAGCTCCTGACACCTCCTTGCCAAAAAAGAGCACAGCAACCAACATAAGAATAACAATTAGATAGATGAGGTACGCAAATGAGTCAAATAATTTATAATCAGTGGCATAAACAAACAACCCCATTATCAAGGACACTCCGATCCAAAGCAACTGCTTTCCAGAACTTTGAGACAAACTGAAAATTCCCACAGATGTATCAGGATCATATTCTGCTGCATAGATATTCACCCAGCCAATAAGAGTCAAAAGCAAAAACAACCCAATGGTTATAGGATCGGAGCTTTGATCTCTGGTGTTAGTCATGGAAGTCTCCTTTCAAAACATACGCCTCCATATATTTTCTACTCACTTCGCCTTTCAAATATTTCTCAATTATCAATCCGGCTGTCGCTGCGGCGGCTCGTCCCCCCCATCCAGCATTTTCCACATACACTGCGATGGCAATTTTAGGATCGTCTTTTGGTGCAAAAGCCAAGAAGCCTGAATGGTCATACCCTGGATTTTCGACCGTACTTGTTTTACCACAAATTTGTAAGTCATTCACATATGCCCTCCGTCCTGAACCAATCGTCACCACTTGTTCCATGCCCTCGAGTACTGAATCGAAATAAACAGAATCAATCTCCACGTCTTGCCGCTCAGCTTCAATGGAAGTCTCATTTCCGATCCGTTTGACAAGGTGTGGTGTAAAATAGTGTCCCCTGTTTCCAAGCAACGCACCTAAGTTGGCCATTTGCAAAGGGCTCACCAACAGCTCACCTTGCCCAATACTCAAGGAGTATATATTGGAGAATTTCCACCTTCTGATCCCATAAATTTTATCGTAATAATCTACGGTAGGAACGTGACCAGACGCTTCGTTTGGAAGGTCTACACCCAGTCGATTGCCTAAGCCAAATTGAGTCACATAATCTCTCCAATTGGCAAGTCCTATTCGGCTATCCAAATACATATTAGGATCCTTCTGCTGCAACATGGTTCGCCTAAAGACGATGAAGAAAAAATTGTTTGAAGAATACGTGATTCCTCGCTTGATGTCATATTTCCCTGGAGGGGCTAGATCTCCTATTAAATCACCTTCACAAAAGATTTTTTGGGTTGGAGTTACAATTCCCTGTTGAAGGGCTATTAGTGATTGTACAGTCTTAAACATTGATCCAGGAGGATACATGGCTTGCAATGCCCGATTGAAAAGTGGTTTCAAACTATCCTCTTCCAGTGGTTTATAGTTAGTGCTTAATTTCTTCCCACTTAACAGAGAAGGGTCATAATCAGGGCCAGAAACCAAGGCCAAAATTTCACCCGTTTTTGGATCTAAAGCCACCACGCTACCCACCTTGCCATCCATCAGTTTTTCAGCATATTGCTGTAGCTCAATATCAATAGTCAACTGCACATCCTTCCCTGGCTCAGGCAGTGTATCGAACGTCCCCTCCCGAAATTTCCCCTTTGCTACTCGCTGCGCATCCACCATTCGATAGGAAACCCCTCGCTCCCCTCTAAGGTCATTCTCATAAGCTTGCTCAATGCCTGATCTACCTAAATAATCCCCTCCTCGATAGTATCCCGTGGTGTCTCTTTTTAAATCTTGCAGGCTTATCTCGCCAACATAGCCAAGTGTGTGAGCTAGCCCTGAATACGAATATTCTCTAACTGTTCTTGGTTGGACAAAGAAGCCTTCATAATCAATTAGTTCTCCTTGAATTTGAGCCAAATGTTCATTCGGCAACTGATTCACCAGCACGGATGCCAGTTTATATGAGAAGTGCTTAGCTTTATTCATACGCTCCAAGAACAGCGTATCTGAAATTTGTAGAAGTTGCAAAAACCTTGTAGTATCTGGTATTCGAACTTGATTTGGAATAACCATCAAATCAAATACGGGAGTATTATAAACCAGTAAGCTATCGTTGCGATCAGTAAGCAATCCTCGATATGGATATTCAATGATCTTTTGGACAATGTTATTTTCTGCCGCTCGCTCGTAATCCGAATCTAATAGCTGAATATAAAAAAGACGTACTGAGAGCCCCACTCCAGTGAGAACAATCAGAATTTTTATGACCACCGATCGGCTACTCATTTTCTTCGACCTGACGGGATAACTATTAAAGTCACAAGCCAAATTAAAAAATAACTAAACAAGGTACTCCCTATCACTTTGCTCAAAAGCATCCCAAACCATTTCAATCCTTCGTTTTCTAGTGTAAACAATAAAAAGTGATGAATAAAAATGAGTGGCAAAATGAAGGCGGTATGCTTTGTTAGTCCTAAATGTGGAATCGTCAAATCCAATTCGTCAATAGAACTATCGGTAGTAATCTCCAGCCATGGAACACGAACAAATGCCACGAACACACTTACCGAAGCGTGGAGGCCGGGTGTATTTGAAAAAACGTCTATGAGAAGTCCCAGAAAAAATGCGATTACAAGAGACCAGCTTCGTTGGAGCGTATGTGGTAGAAGTAGGACGAAACCTATATATGGAAATGGAAATGCAACGTCATACAAAACCCAATTGTGCAACAAAGGGATTTGAATGACAACAAGCAACAAAAAATAGAGAACAAGCCGTATTATTAATTTTCTATTCATTGAACACCTCCTCTTCCAAATTTTTCTTTTCCGTTTTACCTTTTACTTTGATTACATAAACAGTTTTTACTGAAGTGAAATCAGTGGCTAGCCGGATTCGTGCCGTATAAAATGGGTTTTCCCTTTTGAGTTCACTAACTGATACCACACCGATGAGAACTCCTGCTGGATAGGTAGAATCAAACCCTGATGTAACCACCCTATCTCCAGTATTTAACTCTAGATGTCTGGGGACATATTTAAGTTCTGCTTCTAAAGGATTCTGACCATTCCATTGAACGGTGGCTAATGCATCATTTCTTTCAACTCGACCTGAAACCAATAACCTTGGGTGCAGCAATGAAACTACTGTAGCAAAGTGCTTCGAAACTGATTTTACAGTTCCAACAACTCCTTTTGAGGAAATCACGCCCATTCCTGGCCTGATACTATCACTTGGATCAAGTCTAAGAGTCAAGAAGTTTTGAGCCTTGCGATGGCTTGCATTCACAACGTTGGCGAGAGCCAATGTGAATAGTGCGGAATCTGCAGTTTCGATTTCGCGTCGACTTTCTCTGGCCTGATTGGCTAGTGCGCTGCGAAGGATCAAATTCTCCTCTGCCAGCTCTTTATTCGCTCGTTGAAGGTTTAAAAAATCTTGAATATTCCCGAAGGTTTCGCTTATTTCTCCGGTAATACGATTGGAAGAGTTGAGGAAGTATGTGTTATATCGATAATTGTAGCTAATTATTAGCCAGAAAGAAATACCTTCTAATAGTAGAAAAAGTAAGAAGATTCTCTGTCGGTAAAGAAAGTCTAACAGTTGAAGCATTCACTTGTCAAGTCATGAGAATTGCCTTATAAGACTCCAAGTTTTTCAGTGCTGTTCCGGTTCCTCTTACAACCGCTCGAAGGGCGTCTTCGGCAATATGAATTGGCAATTTTGTTTTCATAGCCAATCGCTTATCCAACCCTCGGAGCAATGCACCACCTCCTGTCAAATAAATACCATTGTCATAAATGTCGGCAGATAGCTCGGGTGGAGAAATCTCAAGAGCTTTGAGTACGGCTTCTTCAATTTTTGAAACTGATTTATCCAACGCAAATGCCACCTCAGAATAGGAAAGTTTGATGACTTTCGGAATTCCCGTCATCAGGTCTCTACCTCTTATGTCATAGTCATCAGGGCCATCGTCTAACTCGGTCAAAGCAGAGCCTACTTCCATTTTCACTTTTTCAGCCGTTCTTTCCCCAATAAGCAGGTTATGTTGTCGACGCATGTAATCCAAGATATCCTTGTTGAACGAATCGCCAGCCACTCTAATAGACTGATCACAAACGATACCACTGAGGGCAATAACGGCAATTTCGGTTGTTCCTCCTCCAATATCTACAACCATTTGACCGACTGGTTCATCAATATCTAATCCGATTCCTATTGCTGCCGCAATGGGTTCATGAATCATGTATACCTCCTTAGCTCCTGCGTGCTCAGCTGAATCTCGAACGGCTCGTTTCTCCACCTCCGTGATGCCTGATGGAATGCAAATGATCATTCTATGCGATT
>JAAEPI010001206.1 GCA_024232835.1 Cytophagales bacterium | reverse complement strand
TTCCAATATTCCAATATTCCAATATTCCAATATTTCGGGACAAAATGCCGAATTTATTTTGTTCCATTACTTAAAAATTGTCACATAGCATTTCAGCAACGACATGGAGGCAAAGATGACCCGTATTTTTGTAAAACCGTCCTCGGCTTCAAACGTGAGACAACTCCTGCAAGCTGCGGTTGTTCATGAGTTGCGGATTATCGAGATCGGAATCGAGAAAACGAAGCGATATCTGCAAAAATTCGAGCGCCAATTCAACATGCAATCAGATCAGTTTTATCATGATTTTCAGGCGGGTAAATTTGATGATCGAATGGATTACATCAAATGGGCGGGTGAATATGAAACGCTACACCAATTGCGTCAGGATTACACTGATCTTTCGGAGACACAGTTGTGTTAATTGAGCAATATTTTCAACGGATAGAAGACGCGATTTCGCAAAGTCCATCTTTGCTGACGATAGAGTTGATCAAGGAAAAGCGTTCTCCTTATATAGGATTTCTCGAAGGCACACTGACATTTTTGGATGGCTCCATACTGTGTTTTGTGGAGTTCATCAATGTAAAAATTGATGTCACCCGTTACAAATACTCCTTTCACTACCAGGGCTCAACTCAAAGCTTGATTTTCCGTTATGATATGGCGCCCCATCATCCACAAGTCAAGAGCTTTCCTCATCATAAGCATGCAGCAAACGGAACCGTAGAAGTGTCTGATGCGCCAGAC
>JAAEPI010001205.1 GCA_024232835.1 Cytophagales bacterium | reverse complement strand
CGCAATATCTCGCATAGCCTTAGAGTTCCGTCGCAGGAGGAAAAGAACAAACAGACTAAATATCGGAGCATCGAATCGTCATCAGTTATTCTTCTGTTAGGGCCTCGAGAGAGCCGATAGGGGCCCGGTCACTTCCAGCGCTCCCGTATCGAGACCTTAACACAAACAAGGGAATGAAGTAAAAGTGATGAATGGAATGGACACTGCAGAACAGAAACGTCATCTACGCAATTTCGAAATTGTGTAATGAAAGCACTGT
Source organism: Cytophagales bacterium (assembly GCA_024232835.1). Taxonomy (GTDB): domain Bacteria; phylum Bacteroidota; class Bacteroidia; order Cytophagales; family Cyclobacteriaceae; genus JAAEPI01. Next base: position 293 of record JAAEPI010001205.1, on the reverse strand, counting down.
TGTTGCGCTTCTTGATCATTGAGGGAACCCTGCATGGATGAGTCTGAGAAATGCCACTTGCAGTAGCAGGTATGGTTGCACAATCCAATTTTGCAAATGGGACAATAATAATGAGTTCTTCTACCCTTGTGCAGAATGCACGTTTTTTCGCTTCATGTTTGTCAACTGCTCCAATCTGTGCCTCTCTTTTTCATTGATGAATTGCTGATTTTTCGGGGCAATAATCAATTTATCATCACTTGAAATGGTGATGTTTGGAGGCAACTGAAATGGAGTGTTGGTGGCTTTTGCTT
>JAAEPI010001204.1 GCA_024232835.1 Cytophagales bacterium | reverse complement strand
TGATTAATAGACCACGCATGCTCAGTGACTCGACCTGGAATTTCATCTACGTGATTAGATTTCATTCATTGAATTAATTATTTTTTCAATTTCTTCTGTTTCAAAATTAAGAACGATTCGCCATCTTGAATTTGGTGACCTTCCCTTTTACCTACGACTAAATGTAAAGCTCAAACGAATCATTTCTGCTGATAAAGCAAGTCGCTGAAAAGCTATAATACCGATGTAAGCATTTTTTAGAAGCTTGCCTGAGCAGTTCTTACCGACGAAGCAAATATTGTTGCATAAAAGCAGACGTACAAAGAGCAGCTTCGAGGTTTCTCAGCAGTTTTTGAGGACAAGCCTGGACATAGATTCTATTTTGGTATTAAAGTACAATTAATTGCGTAGACTTTATCAGCAGATTGGAAGCTATAAAAGGGGAGCAGGGTTGAGTTTAAATTTAGTTGTTACTTGCTAGTGACAGGGTTAACACGAAGTTAGAAGGAGACATACCAAAGGCGAAGCACATCCAAATTCAAGATGGCGACCGTCAACGATGCATTGAACGCTCCAACCAAGATTTCCTGTTCCTTTTGCAAGAAAAAATTTATGCAACGTCAACATTTACTTCGACATGTTAAGAAGCAGCATCCTGGTAAAGTCGTAGATGAGAGGTTAGAGTGTCAACTCTGTCATCAAACGTTTAGAAGGACAGACAATTTAAAGTTTCATCAAAGATTATGTGAGTTTAAGAAGCTGGGAAAGCGGGATAATGTGAATCAAGTTGGAGGTGGTGAAATGAAAAGATCACGAATGGACAATTTTGAGAGTGACTTGCACGCACTCGATCATGCAACAGA
>JAAEPI010001203.1 GCA_024232835.1 Cytophagales bacterium | reverse complement strand
TTCTTTGCTTTGTTAAATTCTAATTCCAACGGCAATTATTAGTATCGCTATATATACGAATATACCCCACTCGCCCTGATTGGTTTTCACAAATCGGTATGCTATTTTCCCACGAGCTGGGGTATAATTCGATGCGATCTGCGCTTCGATAATTTGACGTCGAAATCTTGATCACGAAATACATTAAAGGTCGGCATATGAAAGTTCATGACTTGGTGAATCTTTTCCACTATTGGTGGTTTGGTGCAACTTGTGTCATCATACCTCAATTGATGTTCAAAGTTGGTACATCATTTTTCCGTCATTGTCTTTGTAAAACTAGTTTTTAATTACTAGATATTACATATACATACTAAATCAGGAATTGTAATATTAACAACAAAAATTAGCACCATGACGAAGTTCTCAAAAGAGTGTTTGTCATCAGTGTTCATTATTTAGCATCAGGATTGTGATTGGTTGGACACTGCAGACGAACAGGTGGTTTATGCTGTGTCACCTTTACTTCTATCATCTGATTGCCTGTCGGTCTGTAATTGGCTACCGAACTTGACACCTTAATTCTCTCTTTCGTTTTATCAATTTAACCTCTAAGTATCAGTTTTACATGCACTTAAAATCGAATCAAGAGTCTGGAGGACAATGTTGGGACGTTGGAATCCGAAACTTTTAGAGCCTGTTTCCACGTTTGCGTGATAACTATGATACTCTTCTCCTCAATTCGAGATTTCCGGAGCCAGCAAATATCGAGTTCTACGGAAAATATTTATCTGGTGAAGATTTCTGTAACTTTTAGGATTCGACGACATCA
>JAAEPI010001202.1 GCA_024232835.1 Cytophagales bacterium | reverse complement strand
ATACTTATTTTCTTGCTCGCTTGCTCGTAAATTCAATATGACCAAATCCAACTGAAACTACCGAATTTCACGTTCCGGGCCGAATTTCACTCTCCTGGGTCAGAATTCGGTGATCAAACAGAAATCTCGCTCCTGAAGTACAAATTTGGATTCGAACTCGCCGCGTAGTGTAAAACAATCGGAATTTGCTGTGACATCAAGGCCGAATTCGCCGCGGTGTATAAATCAATCTGAATTTGGTGCCAGATCAATCGACATTCGAAATCTTGGGACTAAACCAGACTAGACCAAATTCACCTAGATATAGAAAATCCCCCCTGGAATCCCAATTTGGCGTCTTCAGTGAGATCAACTGACGTACTTCACCTTCAACTAGCACAACGCGCATCGATTAATCGGACTTGTAAAGGTAAATACCAAATAATCAGGGAATTTCGGATTTCGCCTACAAATAACAGCAAATTCCAGTATATTAATATAACTGGGTTTATTTGTCCTCCATTTAGCCCGCCTTCAAATATAAATTGCCGTTGGCCCACTGACAATATCTAGATTTGATATGTGCAGCGTGAATATTTGTGACGCGAACATCGGAAATTTTCCGGCTGAATTTTGGACCGAACATTAGGATAGGCTGGAATTCCACTGAGGCAAGTTCAATATTGGATTTGACGACGAGGGTGGTGAATCGAACATTTCTTGTTTACCTACGAACATAAATTAAAGCGCAGTGCGTACTTTAGCTATCAATTCGCACTATTGCCATAAATAAGCACCATAATTCTAATGACGAGAACACAAAGCCGAATGTAGACTTGCTAGCGATGCAGACAGGAGACATGGACGCAATGAAACCCTCATCATATACCGTGAATAAAACCCTCATTGTATACCATGAATGAAATATCACCATATATTTTGAATGAAACCGTCACTTCACAACTTTATAGCACCAGCTCATCAATCAAAGACTACTCGAGACTTCATCCTTAAGAGGCCATGCACGAGAAACAAGAAGAAAAGCTAGTTTCCAGAAACGGACAATCAATTCAAGTAAATCATACTACTGGAAAAACTTTTAAACCTTCTTCCAGTCCTTCTCATGTAAGAATTTGCTATGCGTCAATGCTGTTCGATAAAGTGATCATTATTGTGATATGACATACTGTGCTCTCTGTTTTTAACTTAGTCCCTAAAACACGCCATATTAAGAGATAACCT
>JAAEPI010001201.1 GCA_024232835.1 Cytophagales bacterium | reverse complement strand
TAGGCATTGTTCTCGGCTTTCGGAGTTGGACAAAAACCCCATTGATTGATTTCGAAAATGAGAAACTGCTCGTGTATTTCATGATCTTCTTGCTTGGGTCACTATGTTTTCGGCAGAAGATATTTGAAGAAAAACCCCAAAGCAAAACGCTGTATACTGTCGTAAATTCAACTGTCTGGATTCCGATCACTATACACATCTTTGCGCGGGTGATGTGGGTGATTTCCTTGGGCCCCTCAGAAAGTTTGTTTTCTCCGCTCGTACTTAGGCTAATTTGGTGGCTTAGTTTTCACCTTTCATTACTCTGTTTGCTGTACCTGTTGATTCAAACCTTCTGGCGGTATTTTGATAAGCCCGGAAGAATCTGGAATGAACTGAACCAGAATTCTTACGGTGTTTACATCATCCATGTGATCGTGATTGGGGTGATCGCATTACTCCTGCTCAACTTAGCTATGCCCTCGTTATTAAAGTATCTCATTCTGACAGTATCAACCATTGTAGTCAGCAATTTGATCGTTTCGCTATATCGACAAGCTAATCAATAATTATTTGTT
>JAAEPI010001200.1 GCA_024232835.1 Cytophagales bacterium | reverse complement strand
GGGAGACCATGTGGGGACGTAAGTGTCTTAAGGACAACATTAACAACCTTTATGATTTGTAAATCTTTAAGAGATTTGTGGCTATAAAAATAGCCGTTTTTATGGGTTCCCTGGAAGCATCTTATCCACCGAATCCGTAGAGGGTGCGTCCTTGCCTCTTCAGAGCGTAGACGACATCCATTGCAGTGACAGTCTTCCTCTTGGCATGCTCGGTGTAGGTGACTGCATCACGGATGACATTCTCAAGGAAAACTTTGAGAACTCCTCGGGTTTCCTCGTAGATGAGTCCAGAGATACGTTTCACACCACCACGACGAGCAAGACGTCGAATAGCTGGCTTGGTGATACCTTGGATGTTGTCACGAAGGATCTTTCGGTGACGTTTGGCACCTCCTTTTCCCAATCCCTTTCCTCCTTTTCCTCGTCCAGTCATTTTGAATTAGATAGTCTAGCGAAAAACGGCGTAGATCTGCACTTCTCGAGAGCGTTTCTGAACTGCTTGACTCCAGCCTTAAATGCATCGTTTTGTCAACTCTTACTCGTACCTATCTGGAACCACCCTTGCAGCCACTTTTCAGCCAATCACGGATTAGACATTTGCCGCTCAAGTTCCTTTGCCTCGATTGCAGTATAATGATTTCGACTTTGTTTTTCAAACTTTGACTGTTTTCGGCAAGGAGGAAACCGATTTGCACCATTCCTTTGATGGAATTCAATTTCCTCCATCTCCAACTAATGTCCTGTGAAGGAATTAGGTGAAAAGACAAAAGAGTGACCGAGATATTACAATTCTCCCGTTGCAAAGAAGGACAACCGCATCGAGCAAAGCCAAAACTTAACAGAAATCGGGCCAATCAGGTTTGACTTTTATCTTCCAATCAGATTTCGAGTTCAACCTTGTCAATCAAACAGACAATGGCCGATGCAAATTAAGTTGGCAAGAGCGGCAAAATACGAACAGTTTAAGTACTTCGTATCTAGAGGCGACTACAGTGTCAAAGACTACTGAATTGAAGCAAGATGGCTCGTACAAAACAAACTGCAAGGAAATCCACTGGTGGAAAGGCTCCACGTAAACAGTTGGCTACCAAGGCTGCTCGTAAGAGTGCCCCAGCTACTGGCGGAGTCAAGAAACCCCATCGCTACAGGCCAGGAACTGTTGCTCTTCGTGAAATCAGAAGATACCAGAAATCTACCGAGCTCCTCATCCGAAAGCTGCCTTTCCAGCGTCTTGTTCGAGAAATTGCTCAGGACTTCAAGACTGATCTCCGATTCCAAAGCTCTGCTGTCATGGCTCTTCAAGAAGCATCTGAGGCTTACTTGGTTGGTCTTTTCGAAGACACCAACTTGTGCGCCATCCATGCCAAACGTGTCACCATTATGCCTAAGGATATCCAACTGGCAAGGAGGATCCGTGGAGAACGTGCATAAGTCTTAGACTTTGCTTCACAAAACGGCTATTTTTATAGCCACAAATCTCTTAAAGAATTTACAAATCATTGAGTTGTTACCCATTACATCGTTACACCTTTCCCTCCCTCGTAGCAAACACAAGTTATCTATATAGCATGCAGGTTTCATTTTTAAAACCTAACAACTTTCAGGGTCCACAATTTCAATTTTAAAGTCAACACACTTAAACTTTGCAACTAACCATCCCCAAAGTTGAAGTCACAAGATGAACGTCAGCTACTTCATAATACTGTTCCTGTACATTGAAAATTCCTTAGGAACGATCTAAGGTCAATATTTTAAGAAATGAATGACACAGGCCACAGTAAAGGCCATAGTATTCCTAGTACTCGTTACAAATGGTCACATTTCAGCTTTGCAACCATACTTCCCCCGGAATCCAAAATTATTGTAGGGGATGGTAGGGAATGAGGAGTGGTGATTTTTAGAATGGAGTGGATATGACAGACAACCTTTTGATATTTGTACTCTTTAATATATGTGTGGCTGTGAAAACAGCCTTTTTAGTGAAGTAGAAACTGCAGAGAGGCATGGTTTACTTCTTTGCAGACTTCTTGGGGGACTTCTTTGCCGTCTTCTTCGCTGGTTTCTTGGCAGCAGCTTTCTTGGCAACAGGCTTCTTTGCAGCAGGTTTCTTGGCTTTCTTGGCAGACGCCGGTTTCTTGGCAGCAGGCTTCTTAGCTTTCTTGGGGGTGCTGGCTTTCTTTGCTGCGGCCTTCTTGGCTGGCTTCTTGGCGGCTGGCTTCTTGGCAGCTGCCTTTTTAGCGGCAGGTTTCTTGGCAGCAGGCTTCTTCACTTTCTTCGGTGCTTCCTTCTTGACAACTTTGAAAGAACCTGAGGCACCAGTGCCTTTAGGTTGAGACAGAGTACCAGAAGTGACACCTCTCTTCAAAGCAAGCTTGACGTGAGTATCGGAGCCATCTCCAACTTTGTAATTTGCCTTGATATACTTCACAATAGCTTGGCGAGAAGAACCTGTCCTTTCCTTTAACGCTGTAATGGCGGCTACGATCATATCAATGTATTTGGGATGATCTGCAGGCTTCTTGGGAGCTGCCTTCTTTGCTTTCTTGGGGGATGCGGTGTCAGCCATGATGAACTATTAAAACGAAATCGTATCAACAACACTGCTTGTATCACTAGATCCAACTTCGACTATCAGCAGATACTGTAAGCTTGGTGTATAATACGTGCGATTCCGGACGCGAAAGAGCCTAACCACAACACAAAATTGGCGGGAAAAACCAATGTTGTGTTTCTGCACTTTGTTACAACGCGAATATCCATTCGATGCAATTGATTAACAGACATCTCTTAATTTCTCTCGAATCATGATATATTTATCTACAGTTTAGCGTTTACAGAACTTCAATAGGTGCAGTGGTTCAATTTTTATCAAGGAAAACGTGACAGATTCACCATTTTTTTTTGAGATGAAGGGTGAATTAATGAAAACTTTTGCCACCAATACTACAATGGAGCCCCATTGACCTGGTTTAATGAAATATCTAACATGTCTCTGTTGCAATTCAGTAAAAAAATTGAGCAAAATAGCATTCTCAAGTCCATTTTTGATCAATTCAATTTACCCTAGAAGGACAGATTTGGGGTTAGTTTTTCGACAGTTTTACAGTTTGGTTTCCGCGTTTTGGAAGCACTAGCTGGACTCAAACTTATGTATAAAGTAAGATCAACATTAGTGCTGCACTTCTACGCTAAAGTTTCCTCTCTCATTAAAGCCGGCGAGTCGAAAAATATTTTTTACTTGCCTCTACCAAATGATTTCTGTTAAATGTTGCCCCCGTCTTACACTGTACTACAAAAAGGTTACACTTGAACACCAAACATTTCCAGGGGGTAAGTATCAACCTAGAAAGTCCACAAAAGGCTGTTAAGTGTATAATCGCGCTTAAAAAATACCCTAGAGAAACGAAACTAGCAGTGCATCCCCACCCCCTTCCCCGGAATTAAGTTGATCAATATT
>JAAEPI010001199.1 GCA_024232835.1 Cytophagales bacterium | reverse complement strand
GGTATTAGCGGGAGGGGGCAATCATGCTGCAAACAGGAAATCGAAGAAAATGAGGTGTGCGTTGCTTAGCCCGGGGGACCTTTCAAAATATCCAAATCGATAATGAGAGAGAGATTAAGGCCCACTCGGGGTGTAAAAATTCTTTAGGACATTATTCTACCCGAATTCCAGTCTGCTTTTACCCACTACATTTCATCTAATCACAAACCCCTTCGGAATCATCAATATTAAGCGCTTCCCGGCGCTCTGCATTCTTGGGCGCCGCAAATGCATGCTTCTGTACCCAGCGCAGATGCAGGGTATCATGCTTATAGTGGTGCAGCATCTGTACCTTGTGTTCGGGGAATCCGAGGAAGTTGCTGAAATAGAACAGGAAGACGAGCAGAGTGTTCAAGCTGAGAACAGAGAATCCCTTGATGACCATATAGGGTGCAATAGTGGCCGTGTTGTGTACAAGATATTCCCAGAACACAAAATTAAATAGACCAGGCATATCCACGATGGAGAGGCCAAGGGCAAATAACAGGAGATTCGACAAGGGAGAACGAGAGAGCTTTGCAGAATAGTTAGAATACTTTTCCTTGGGAGAAGCAAGAATCGAATATAAAGCTATCGCGAGCAAAAAAACAAAAAGGTCAGAAAAAGACAACATAGACATTGCATCTATGCCAGTCTGAAGTTTGTTTAACAGCAATATGTAAATGAGTGCTACTGAGCAGAAAAGATTAAGAAAAAACATGAACACTTTGCGTATATTTAAGAAGGCTAGTATTGTGAAACTTATTGCTAGTACCGCTATGATTTCCTCTTTGAAGTTGAAATGGTAGCCATTGAAGATATAGATAACAATACCGAAAGCTATCCACATAATGGTAACAATAACAGCAAAGCGTCCCGCCGATTTTCTATCGTAACGCACAAAAGTCAGACCGAGAAATTGATCAATAAAATCAAAGGTGCGGGAGAAAAACCCAAATTCATTTATCGTGAGTGAATAAAGCCACTCTCTCAGCCACTCCGGAAGTATCAAACTAAAGTGTTTACCGGTTCTGGTCATCTTCGGACGGCGTGTTTCCATAGTATGGTAATGATGTAACAACGAAGGGGTTCGCAGAAACTCAAATGTCCTATATATTCCGTGAGACACAACGTGTACCAAAGCCAGCGTGTGAAAACCGAGGAAGATCTCGATGTAAATTATTGCAAGCTGTGTCATGGTAGCATACGCAATGGTATTCTTGGCGTCTGAAAATTGCCTGCTCATGTGGGTTGTGACATATGCAGAAACCAGACAAATGGCGATTGCAATGGCTATGGCATTTGCCGGATGCCAGAATGTCCACACTTC
>JAAEPI010001198.1 GCA_024232835.1 Cytophagales bacterium | reverse complement strand
TCTACAACATTTCTTCGTGATTTTCTAGAGCTGGCCGACCCGAGAAGCGTCAGAACAGGTGTCAAATTATTTTAACATGTTGAGCGATAATCAAGTGAGCCACATTATTCGGCACATTGATGGTATAAATGAAACAGTATACCGTGATAATATCCCATAGTTTCTTAAAACTTCCAAAGGATTCATAACACAACTTGCATTTGCCAAAAATGACACTGTTACAATATCAATAGGGGTTGAGATTCCGTGGGCATACCAAAATGATATTATCCCAATTTTTAGAGTGCACCAAATTGGTTTCATTCCTACCTCTGGTGGCCCGTGTTCATGGTTAGTCCTCCCAAAAACTCTGGAGCATAGATATGGTTCATTTTACCGCGCCGAATACCAATCAATTGACTGCATTGATGAAAGTTTTGCCCCATTCACTCCCTCTTGCTTAAGAGATGAATCAAATGTTTCCTGTGCAGCACATTTATCGCCTTGTAAGCAGGTATCACCATTTACCATGGCATCAGGGATCCTGTTACCAACAAACTATAACGTTCATGGTGTTTACCGGGGTGGGGATCGCGTAAAACTGTTCGGTGACAGATCAATGTTTATCTCTT
>JAAEPI010001197.1 GCA_024232835.1 Cytophagales bacterium | reverse complement strand
TCATGTCAGCACCAAGTTTAATTCCATCATAGTACGAAAGTAATTTCTCCAAATTGCAATATGCGACTTTCACTCGCGTGAATGACCCCATAGATGCACTTATCACCTTTGGGTTATACAATTCGGCCGTATCTTCTGAGCAAATCAATTGATCGTATCCAAACCAATCCAGAGTTCGAATAATTGTTCCCAAATTTCCCGGATCTCTTATACCATCCAACACAAATACCTGATTTGATAAATTTATGTCCTTGACCGATAAAACCCTCATTTCAACTACTGCCAACACCTGATCGTTTGTGACGAATGAAGAAACATCCGCAAGATCTTTGTCGCTCACCACATCATAAGGCAAAAAATCAATGCTCTTCTCGTATGTCGCTAGAAAATTTTTCGTTACAAGTAGACGCTTTACCTTGTAATCAGAACTTAGTAGTTCCAAAACATTTTTTTCACCTTCGACCAGAAAACATTTTTCAGCTGTTCGGTACTTCTTAATTTTGAGCGATCTAATGAATTTCAGCTCCTTTTTCGAAATCATACCCAAAAATACGTACAGCAGAGCAAGCAAACTCGTTATTCTGCTAGGAATACTATCGTCATGCGCAGGATCAAAGTTCCTCTCTGAGGGTAAAACAATATTGAGTTCACAGAACGTTGTTGGTGTCGGCCCAAAGATGAGAGATCACATGGCTACACTCTATGAACAGAACCCGAATAGTCATCTTCTAATGCCTTCTGGGCCTGCGCATTTGGTCTATGTGTATAACATGGGAGAAAAACGCCTTGACACTGCCAAACTAATTGATAAGAAAGAAGAGATCAGAAAAAAGTATGGTAACAAAATCTCAAAAACGAAACGAGACAAAAAGAAGAAAAGACTACTGGAAAAAGAGCAACAAAAAATTGACAAGGTAGAAAAGATACTAAAGGAAGGGAATCAGCTTATGCGCTGGGGTGAGCAATTGGCAATACTAGATAATGACAAAATCAAGTTGACTGGGGATAAAATGTCACAATATTTGAATTCGCGAGGTTATTATGCGAACAAAATAAATATAGAAGAAAAGTATAAGGGCAAGGATTCTTCAAGAGTAGAAATAAAATACGCAATTAAAAAAGGACCTGAATATTTTATTGACTCCATACAACTAATAATTCCTGATCGGCAAGTGCGAGAACTCTACATGGAAAACCTCGGATCTGCTGAACTTAGGAAAAGAAAGGTCAGACAGCTTGACTTAACAGCAGAAAGAGATCGGGTTTATGAGATGATGGTCAACAATGGGTATTTCGCGTTTTCCAAAGATCTGGTTTATTTCCAAATTGACTCTGTGACACTCGGTTCCAGAAAACTTCTGATAAGAGAAATTATCAACAATCCACCAAACCGAGATAGTCATGAAATTTTTGAAATTGATTCAGTGATTTTTGTGACCGATGCTGGATTTGATATAACAAAACAGCACGAAAATGAACCGTTCAGAGATATTACCTACACCTTTGGCAGATTTAAATACTCAACCAAAATACTTGACTGGCATACGTATCTGTATGCCGACAATCTGTATCAGCGTGACAATGTGCTGGAAACCCAACGACAACTTTCTTATCTTGATAATTTCAAATTTATCAACGTCAATTTCGACACCCTTGGTGGTAAATTCACTGCACACATCTTCACCAGCCCGGCAGATAGATACCAAACGTCCAGCGAAATTGGCTTCAGTAAAACTCAAGGTTTACCAGGTCCATTTGCTAATTTGACCATCAAGAATCGTAATTTATTCCGTGGGTTGGAAATAGTCGAACTTAACACAAATTTCAAGGTAGTGGGACTCGAAAGTGTAAGCGATCAAAAGGCCACCTATTCTAGTCTTCAATACGGATCAGAGCTATCTATTACTTTCCCTCAATTCTTGTCTCCGCTCGGCCGCTTTTACAAGAAGAAGATAGCCAAGTTCAATCCTCGAACACGGTTTGGGCTTGCCTTCGGACATGAAGATCGATTCAATGAGTATAAGAGGACTACTGTCAATACCAACATGTCATATAGTTGGAAGGTGCAAGATCATGTGAGTTATACACTCGCTCCGATGGATATTAGCTATATCGATTCCAAAACTGATTCGTCTTTTCAGGTATTCCTAGATGTCCTTGCATTGAGCGGAAATACTTATGCAAGTGCCTTTAGCTCTGCATTCGTGAGTAGCGGTTCGTTTCAGGTAATTGTCAATAACAATTATGGAGTTTCACGGAATTCCTCGTATGCACAGTTTTATGTAGAAACAGGAGGACACCTCTTTTCTCTTTTCGTAAATGCCCCGTTCGGTAATTCTCTTGAGTACTACAAGTACGCTAAGACAAGTGTTGACGTTAGGAAGTATTTTTACCTAAACCGTAAGACTTCATTGGTTACTCGATTAAATGTTGGAGTTGCTATCCCCTATGGAAGTAATAATTCTTTGCCGTATACCAAGTACTTTTTTGGTGGGGGGAGCAATAGTTTACGAGCATGGAAACCTCGCCGACTCGGGCCTGGGGCATATGGAGAGAAGAACCCAGATGGGACAATAAATTATCAACTAGAGCAACCCGGCGATATGACCCTCGAGATGAGTGCAGAAATACGTCAAAAGTTATTCGGGTTTGTTAATTGGGCGTTCTTCGTAGATGCTGGCAATATATGGCTACTACGAAGTGAAACTGTAAACTCCTTAGACGACTCTACCAATCCAGGAGTGGATGATGGGGTTTTCGAATTCAAAAAATTCGCAAAGGAAATCGCCATTGGCTCAGGTTTGGGTCTAAGGTTCGATTTATCCTTCTTAATATTCCGAGTGGATCTAGGGTGGAAGTTTGTAGATCCAGCACAGGAAATTGGAAAACGCTGGGTTGGTAACAAAATCTTTCCTGATCCATTAGAAAATGCTGAAATCAACATAGGGATTGGATACCCTTTCTAGTATGAACAAAGAACTAATTTCTTCCTGGTTTCAAAGTTTGCAAGATCGAATTACTTATGATTTGGAAGTATTGGATGGTAAATCCAAAATTAAGGAAGACAGTTGGCTGAGAGATGGTGGTGGTGGTGGCCGTACCGAAAGTATCCTAATGAGCCTTCCTCCTACGGCCAACTGGGCGTATGATTATCAACCGGATGAAGGGTCAAAAGAAGCTGATACAATTGCGAAGCTGAAGAAAGGGATTAATTGGGTGTAATCCATAATAGGAAATTTTGAGCCAAATGAAATAAGTACCTTTGACAAGGGGAAAAGAGAATAAAATGAGCAAGATCAAAGTCAAATATTTTGGCCCTATCAAAGAAGGTTGTCTTGAAAAGGACGGATGGATAGAGATACGTAAGACAACTATTTTCATCGGCAATCAAGGGAGTGGAAAAAGCACCATTGCAAAACTGATTTCGACATTTATCTGGATTGAAAAAGCACTTGTTCGAGGTGACTATGATAAAAAATGGTTTGAACAAAAAAGTCGTCTGAAAAACCAATTCCTAAACTAGCATCGTATAGAAAATTATTTCAGTAATTATGTCGGCCTATTTGATAAAACAGAGATTGAATATAGGGGAGATGCCTAT
>JAAEPI010001196.1 GCA_024232835.1 Cytophagales bacterium | reverse complement strand
CAAAACGTAAAATTTCCAAATCTCAGAAGCATGGTAGGATGATGGCGGCTCATGACTGGTTCTACTCGCAAAAAATCGAGTAAAAAACGCAATTAGTAAAATTACTAATTGTATCAAATAATGATCCAATCACAATGAAAGTGTAGCCGTGCGTTAAGAATAATTTTAGTGACAAGAATATTTCCATTTTATAAAGAATCGATCATAGGATGAACAGAAATATGCCTGTTGAAAATATTGTTTTTCAAGACAATTTATCTCTTAGTGAACCGGGTGTGGGATTGATTTGAGGCATGTGATCGGATTGAACCAATCACAGTGAAGAGCCTTCGTTTCCTAGCCTTAGGGCACTTTCGGGATCTGAGTCAATGGATCCCGAAAGTACCCGAATACTACTTCGGGTGAGTACGGCAGCTGGGGTACGTTCAGTAACGATATCTGATGCTCCTAGTCCAATAATATAGGGCAATCCGATTGCACGGATTGTGCCTACTGAACGCACCCAAGTTGTCAGCTGT
>JAAEPI010001195.1 GCA_024232835.1 Cytophagales bacterium | reverse complement strand
CACTTGAGCAACTTTTCTCGGAAGCCTTTTCATATCAAAAGAATCTAATGTCTTCTCTAATGGCAATCGTGATTCCTTTAACAACCGATCTATCTTCTTGTGACGGCGAACTTCACACTCCCTCTCCAGCAATTCATATAAATACTCTTCATAACCAAGTGACTCTCGAATTGCTGTTAACGCATGCTCTTCGTACAGACTCCTTATTGTCGGCAAATGGAGGTCTCTGAGATAATTCGTTATATGAGATTTCATATCAACCATAGCAAACCTCTCTTTCACTGAGCAATTCATCATACGCAGAGAGATCAATTTTCTCTATTACCACCTCGGTTACAGCCGGTATGGTCTGAGCGGATATAACTATCTCTTCTACTAAGTCGGAAGAAATATCTTTTTCTAAATCAAAAAGAAACCGCAATGCATTATCGACTCCAGCCTCAGTCTCCTTCGATGCCAGGTACAGGATCTTCAGATACTCTTTGTCTGCCCTTGCAGAATTGTTCTTCTTCAAATAATCATACGCCATCCTGAAACGGCTTGTAGGAAACAAGTCAGCATGGTAACGGTAATTCTCAAAAGCTCCCGGCTTTCTTACAAGCCAGTCAATTACATGACGGTATTCAATAGCATGCTTATACTCTCCTTTT
>JAAEPI010001194.1 GCA_024232835.1 Cytophagales bacterium | reverse complement strand
TTGTTCCTTGCTGTTTGTACTTCATTATTGTTTTCTTTGACATTGTATGCAATATAACATAAATTGCTCTATTTCAGCTAGTTAATTTTAGAGGTAGCCTGAACTATTTGGAGAAATATTTCTTCATTCGATGCAAACATTGGGGAACCTGCCTACTGGGCAGGTAAATCCCACTGGCAGAACTTAAGAAGAATCCTATAATCCTTGGAAATTTCCAATCAACTACAATACTTTAGTGTTATTCAAGTCGGGAATGTAGGAACCTACAGGCTGACGGAAGGTAAGAGTGATTTTTTAAGGACCAATGATCAAAGATTTTCTTTTGAAGCCATACCTTCTACTTGGTTTAAGGCCATATAAATGGCTTTTTTGCTTTACTGGCCCGATCCTGTCATCAATTTATCTTCTGGCGGCAAAGCCCTATGGGTTTAGTTGGTTCAGGCTGGACGAGCAAATTCGACTATCACTTTATTATTCAATACCAGTTATCGGAATCTGGTACATTCATTTGTTCTTGTTGCAGCCGATAGTATTTAAAAAATTACATGCCATAAATACTACCATCTGGCTTGCATGGATTCATTTCGTAATCAGCATGTATGTTTACGCCTTTTCGGAAATATACATTTTTGACTCTCAATTCGATTGGTATTTTTTCCCAGATACCCTGATATTAGTTTTTAGAATGGGTGCCATAGAAACCATTTTTCTTATGGCCACACTTTATGGATACTTGTACTGGAAAAGTAAAAGAAATACTAAAAGTTCATTGGATTAGATTCAATGCTCTAATGGGCGAATTCGCAAATTTTGCAATATTTCTTTTTTCCTACCGCCCGTTTCTTAGGTTCTCGCTTATGGCCGAAATATGATTTATTAGAATATTGAGGTTTGCTGGCTATTCTAGCTTCCTTAGACTTTTCCTTTGCCACAGCCTTCATTCGTTTCTCAAACTCCTCTTTCTGCTCATAAGGCAGCTTCTGTGAATTGGTCTTCTTGCTTTTGAATAGCATCGAAAAACTGAGTTTCTTCTTTGATTTAGAAGCCTGATAAACTGGAGTAGATGGTTTTGCTTCATCATCTCTCGTACTCTGAGCTTTCGAGGCAAATACGAATCCGATCAGAACACATGTTAACAGTGTATTTTTTTTCATATTCTCATATTTCATACCCAGATTAACGCCAAAGCCTGATATTATTGTTCAGCTTTAAGATGACCAATTAACAAAATTTACAACACAAAATTAATTAATTGAACAATCTTTGCATGGGCATGCAAATGACAAAATTACTCTTTCCATTTTTTATTATTATCTCACTTTCGAGCCAAGCACAAATTCTAACGACTGAGCTTAATCGACGATTAGATGTTGGTCGAGAAATGATGCTGGGAGGATCGTATGATTCTGCAGAGGTTGAGTTTAATATTGTCTTGAAAAACATGAAACCTCTACCCTCGGAAATGGCCTATTTCTACGGTAGAAATAGCTACCATCTTGGTGAGCACAAACGTGCCATCAACTGGCTCAATAAATACATCCAACTCAAAGGTGCCCGAGGAGTTTATTACGAAGAATCCGTTGACTACTTGCAGCTTTCGGAAGATGCCTATCTGGATGAGCAAAGGTCAAACGCTATGTACGTGAGTGAAAATCTTGCGTCTAGTGAGTTTGATTGTGGCGGTCTGGAGAAAATGGTCTGTCCGGTTTGTCATGGCTCTGGAGTGATCATAACGCAAGGAACCTTCGATGTAATTTATAAAACATGCCCCTACTCTCTTGGAGAAGGGTTTCTCTCATGTGATGAATATAACCTCTTTATGAAAGGGCTTCTTGAGCCTAAGCTGAAAGACTGATTAGTGTTGTCCGGCGAAGCTCTGATTGATGCCAAGAAGTTATGCCTCATATCCTGCAATATGGCAGGACAAACTCCACCGTAGTGGTATATTTGAAAGGCCGATAAACGCAATATTGCGTTTGTTCAGGATGTTGTGCGTCATTAAAACGAAACTCTATGAGTACTGAACATTTTGAAAAACTTCAGAGAATATACTTGAAGGCAAACATAAATACTCAGAATTTTGATACTACCGAATGTAAAATCGAAGCAAGAAAATCGACAATTTCGTTAACCATTTTTGAAAAGTACTTCCATGCCTTAGGAGCAATCCATGGCTCTGTGTATTTCAAATTACTTGACGATTCTGCATTTTTTGCGATTAACTCAATAGTTAAAAAAGTATTTGTACTTACAACATCATTCAATACAAATATAGTAAGACCTGTAAGTTCTGGGGAAATTACAGCGATAGGAAAAGTGAGGTTTGTGTCTAAAAATTTATTTATTGCAGAATCAACGTTGTTTAATGAAGATGGAAAAGAAATCGTATTTGGCACAGGACATTTTGCGAAAAGCAAAGTTGAATTAACAAAAGAAATCGGATATGAATGAAAACGAACACAAAATAACCAAGCATTCGTGTGGCCGATAGGCCAAAACATGAATGCAGTGTTGAACGAATGCGGTTTCATGTTCTATGAGTTTTTCGGGGGGAGAGGACAGTTAAACAATTAACTGTCAGCAGGAAAATAAAGCTGGTAGCGGACAATAGGGGGGGGAATAAGCTGATTCAATTCTCTTTTTTCATTTCAAGTGAGGCCGATTTTGATCCTCACGGCTGATTTCAGTATGTATTGGACACACCGTATCGAATACGTCCACGGGCCGTTACTTTTTTGAAGAAGATCAGAGAAAGGAAAGCCAGTGGGCAGGCCGCCCACGACCGTCAAAAACAGCGATGGTTTGTAATATTCCTTACATACCGGACACAACCTGAACCTGCAACATTTGACTGGACTTTGTCTTGTGAACGTTATGTTTTGTAGTTACTGTTGTGAGGGTTGGGCAGTTGCGGTACATTAGTGTAGTTTACTAGCTGGAGAGCAAACATCCGATAGCTGTATGTTTGGTGATAATTACAAAATAAAATGAGTATAAAAAGTAAATACGAAAGCAACCAACTAATTGACAATTTGCCAAAACATATAAGGCAATTCATAAAACCTCAAAACTATGAAAATTACACACCCATCAACCAAGCGGTATGGAGATATGTAATGAGGAAATATGTTAATTACCTTTCTGGAGTAGCGCATGAATCCTATTTAAAAGGATTGGAACAGACCGGTGTTGGTGTCGAAAGTATTCCTAGTATGTATGGCATGAATCGCATTTTGAAGGAGATAGGATGGGCAGCAGTAGCCGTGGACGGGTTTATTCCTCCATACGCTTTTATGGAGTTTCAAGCCTACAAAGTCTTGGTGATAGCCTCTGACATTAGACAATTAGAAAATATAGAGTATACACCAGCTCCTGACATCATTCATGAATCGGCAGATCATGCACCAATCATAGCCAACCCTGATTATGCAGAATATTTAAGAAGATTAGGAGCCATAGGAGCGAAAGCCATACTTTCTAAACATGATATGGATTTGTACGAAGCGGTTAAGAAATTATCCATATTAAAGGAAGCTGAAGGAATGTCTCAAGAAGAAATTTTGGATGCTTAAAAAGAAGTTAGTCGACTACAGCAGATGGAGGTAGAACTTTCTGAAATGGCTCAGATGAGAAATTTGCAGTGGTGGACTGTTGAATATGGTTTATGTGGAAGTTTGGAAGACCCAAAAATCTATGGAGCTGGGCTATTATCTTCAATTGGTGAAAGTAAGTCGTATTTGAAGGATGATGTAAAAAAATAAAATATTCCGTTGCAGCAGCCGAAATAGAATTTGACATAACTCAACCCCAACCACAATTATTTGTTACGCCTGATTTCCCTTACCTAATGGAAGTGTTAGAGGAGTTTTCCAATTCTTTGAGTTTACGAAAAGGAGGATCGAAAGGGCTGTTTAAACTTATTGGCTCAAATATGGTAGGTACCATTGAATTGAGTACAGGTTTGCAAGTTTCAGGCAAATTTTCAAGTTCAATCACAAATGAGGATAATGAAATAGTATTTTTTAAGACTGAAGGACCAACGGCATTGGCGTATCGAGAGAAAGAATTGATAGGGCATGGTGTGAATTATCATAGTACTGGGTTAAGTTCTCCGCTTGGAAAATTGAAAAATGTCAATCTAGCAATTGAAGACATGGGGCCTGTTGATTTGAAAGCTTACAACTTTTATGACGGAAAGTTGCTTTCATTTGAGTTCGAAAGTGGCATAAAAGTCGAAGGACTCAATGTTACTGGAATTAGAAATATTCAGGGCAAACTAATGCTCATACAATTGAAAGATTGTACCGTAACTTATAAAGATGAAACACTATTCTTACCTGAATATGGGTCTTTTGATATGGTAATAGGAGAGGAAATTGTGTCTGCATTTGCTGGCGCAGCAGATTGTCATTCATTTCCCAACTTATACGAAGTATCGCCTACTAAAACTGTTAAACAAATTAAGACTGAAGCTATAAAGCAACTTGAGAACCATTATAGTCTAGTAAGGAAAATGAGAAACAGTGGTATAATCGATGATAACTTTTTAGCAGAGTTATTTAATATTCTGAATTCAGAGTACCCGAAGGAATGGTTGCTTTATCTTGAAGTATTAGAAATCACAAACGATGTGAATTTGGCTGACACAATTCATTCACATTTAGCAAAATTAATAGAACAATATCCTGAACTGAATACGCTAATCTCTGAAGGACTACAATTAATCAAAAAACTATCATCAATAGTTAACTAAGCATTCGCATGGCCGATAGACCAAAACATGAATCCGCTATTGCATGAAGGTGTCGATGCTCCATGGGTTTGCCACTCAGACGGCTGGAGTGGTGCAGCCATCTGATAGGGAAGATGCGATGGTGAAGAAGGGTATTATCGATGGCCGGAGAGAAGTCAAATCCAAACAAGGCCATTATGAGGGAACGATTTCTTTATCAGGTCTCCATATAAATCTCCAAATAACCATCTGGTAAGTTAATGTGGATTTCCTTGGCACTCTTGTCGACTTTAAGGATGAAATGATCTTGAAAGGGCACTAGAACCTCCTTCCCTTGGTGGACAAATGCAAACAATGGGTTATGTTCCTGATCGTAAATTTCAGTTATTTCCCCTAGTTCTACTTTATCCTGATGAATGCTATAGCCAATGACTTCATGGAAATAGTAGGCGGATTTCCCAAGTTCGGGAAGCTGATTTATTGGAAGGTAAAGTTCCGCACCAACTAATTCTTGGGCATGATCAATATTGGTAATGTCTTCAAAAGCTATTCTTGCTTTATCCCCTTGTAATCGGATGGTTGAAACAAAAAAAGGAATCATTTTTCCCGATTGTAGGATAAAAACTGATTCCAAATTTCTATAGTCAGACGGAGAGTCCACATCAAAGTGGGTTATCACCTCACCTTTTAAACCATGAGTTTTGAGAATATCACCCAGTTGATAGCAATTATCAACGTTCATGATGAACTACTCTCCTTCTTTTTTCTCTTCTTCAGCAGGAGCTTCCACTTCTGGAGTCTCCTCAGTAGCTTCAGCTTTTACTTCCTCAGTGGGAGCTTCTTCAACTTTAGTCTCTTCCTCAACAGCAACTTCTTCAGCTTTGGCCTCCTCAGCAGGAGCTTCCTCAGCTTTTGATTCTTCCACTACAACCTCTTCAGTTTTTGCTTCCTCAACAGGAGCTTCGGCTTGGGATGCCTCGGCATCTGCTACATCTTCTTCCAATGCTTCATCAGTATTAGCACTGACATCAGCTACGTCTGCGACTAGCGCTGCTTCTGCATCTTCTTTCTTTTTCTTTAGTGCTTCGGCTCTTGCTTCTTTCACTTTTGTCTCAGCCTCTAGCGCTGACTTTCTCTTGGCATCTTTGGCTTTAGTCAAGCCTTCTACTTTGCCCTGAATCTTAGCCTCTTTCTCACTCAACCAAGTTTCATATTTCTTGTCAGCAGCCTCCTGCGTAATTGCCCCTTTGTTCACACCCAGTTGCAAGTGTTTCTTTAGCATCACGCCTCTATATGAAAGCATCGCTCGAACGGTATCAGTAGGTTGTGCGCCTTTCATTACCCACTCGAAAGCCTTCTGATCGTTAATATCTATTGTTGCAGGATCGGTGTTTGGATTATAAATTCCGATCTTCTCAATTAAGCGCCCATCTCGTGGTGATCGTGCGTCAGCTACTACTACATCATACCTTGCTAACTTCTTGCGGCCTCTTCGTGCCAATCTGATTTTTACTGCCATTTGTTTTTTTGTTTATGGAACTCGTCCATCAAAAGTTTAAAATTTGGAGCGCAAATATAGTAGTTTATTGGAGAATAAAAAGGGTACTATACTGAATGAAAAAACAGTCCAACTACCCCTTATCTGGTTCTTGACCTTTTGGTGGGTTTTGTTTTTTCGCTTTTGGGGGTTGAGAAACCTTCCTTGATCGAATAGCCTTTGCTTCTTGCTTTATCTCCTCCGGACTTTTCCCTTTCAAATACTCAGGCAATTCCATTCCTGCCATGTTGAACATTTCTTGGAGAGGTGGCACAGATTTGTAAAATCCCGATATGAAGTTTGCCGTGGAGGTTTGAGCGGTTGAAATTAGTATAAAAAAACTAGCTCTTGCAGGTCTCACATCAAATTTTGTTGGGACAACTAGCAAAGATTTCTCATACACCATTTTGATATGAATCAACATCCAATCTGATAGCAATCATTATTCTCATATGTAACAAAAGATACATTAGCACTATCAATGATTAGAAAAGAGCAGGTGTGAACTAAATATAATGGAATCTATAGTGATGAGGATGGACTGCTGCTTACGAACAATATGAGAACTATCAAAAAATAAAATAAATACATTCAATATCTAAACAAATAATGTCATGAAATCTAAAATTTTAACTTCCGTATTCGCAACAGCCATTCTTGGCCTTTTGTTGCTGACACAATGCACGAATGATGATAAAGATGATCTGGATCCAGGCACTAGCAGCTCGGAACTTCTGGTGACAACTTTCAGTCAAGCCCCAACTATGGATGGAGCTATTGATGATATGTGGAGTACCGCTCAGAAATTAGTGAGCACTGCCTCTGTACCTCCTTTAGGTAATCGAAATACTTATCTAAACAGTGACGGAGAAGGTATAGAAGAAGACCTTGGATTGTTCTATCCTTACTCTGGAGAAGAAGAAAATTTCACTATGCGTAGTGGCACTTATGGAAGTGATATATATTTCTTAATTGAGTGGGATGATGCTGAAGACAGCAAAGACCGCCAGTCTTGGTATTTCGATTCTAGTGATAAACTATGGAAGGGTGAGCATAAATATGCCAACGATGCGAACGACAAGTTTTATGAAGACAAATTCGCCTTCTTGTTCCCAATAGGAACAGTAGATGGTTTTAGTTCACAATCATGTTATGCTACTTGTCATACAGCTTCTAGTATTACAACTCCAAAGGATAAGCACACAAGACATTATCTTACCACCACTGGACAAAAGATTGACATGTGGCACTGGAAGCGCGTAAGAGGAACACATAATGACAGAGTGGATGATCAGAGAATTTATGCAGTAGATGCGCCATATACTTCTGGTAGTAATGGCAGAGGTGGTGATACAGGAACTGGACAATCAGGATATTCAGACAATTCTCAGACGTTGAATAATGGATCTGAAGATGTAAGTGTACCCATGTACATAGTCCCTGACGGTACTGACTACTACTGGATTTCTGAAGCTGACGTTGCTGGCGATGCAAAATTGGTGACAGCCGTTGATGCTGATGGGGTACTCACATACGATGGAGGAACTATTGATCCAACAGGTGATGCGGATTACAACCAAGGAACTGGAACCAAAAGATTCCCAAGCATCCTAACCAGAGATTTTACAGGTGATCGGGCTGATATTGAGGTGATAGCAGTTCATACAGGATCTGGTTGGGTGTGTGAGGTTAAGCGGGCGTTGGATACAGGTAATGATGACGATGTGGTATTCGCGTCTGGAACCGATTTGCCTTTTGGATTTGCCATCTTTAATAACGCTGCAATAGCCCACGCTATTAAAGGTAGTTTGACCTTGACATTTGAAGACTAATTAATAAGAAGTTGTCAGCCCACCACATGGTGGGCTGACAGTTTTTTAACTAAACAATAGGAAGATGAAAAAACAACTACTAATTACCTTAGCGGATGCCATCCCGCAGTAGCGGATGCTTTAAATAAGAGTGGGCTTGTGGCGACACTAATTGCGATACCTGTGCACTAAACGAAAGAGGGCTTGAAACATGTGGTGACCG
>JAAEPI010001193.1 GCA_024232835.1 Cytophagales bacterium | reverse complement strand
TTTTATGCAGGGCTCTTTCATCCCCTGCTCTATGCCGGTTTAGCCCGGCGCTTTCGGTCTGTCCCTGAATTTCCGAATTTCCTCCAATGTTGTCGCGCTGCATGTGAGTTTCAGATTTTAATCTCCTTGCTCAATCCGCGTCTCACTGTTCATCTCTTTTTCTAGCCGGTAGCGGAACATAAGACCGATCAGCTCCATCCTGAGCTTGTTGAGTAATCCTCTTGTACTAAACATTCGCGAGCATAGGGGGAGCAGCGATTCAGAGCATAAACTTTTTTCAATATGAGGATAGCGCAATGAAAAACTTTGGGCGCAACTATCCCGCCTCTTCAAATTAGATCTGCTGGGTATCCGCTTAACTCACGCTCATACAGCATATAGTGCCTGATGTTTCACTTTCGGTGATCAAGCATACTGTATCTTGTGGCTACGGGAGGCAAACGGATACCCACTTTAGATCTATTTGAAAAGTTAGTGCTGTCATCCAGTTGTGTCTTTTTCCCTTATCCCTCCTTTGCTGTCTCAATTTTAATCCTGTATTCGGGAGCAGGATCTCTCCTTCTCTTTCATTCAAAACGAATCTGGCTTCTTTTTCTTAAAATACAGGATAAATCCTCAGCTATTACAATCCCATAGGTAAAGAATCCTATCAGGCATTTCCACAAATGCTTTACTGTCGTCCTGCCCTTCATAAGTCTTGCAAAATTTTTACTCAATTCAACTAATTGGTTGATTAAATGAGCAATCTGCAGACATTGATAATAATTTTTGCCGGCAGTATAGCTGGTTCGAGAGTACTTATGG
>JAAEPI010001192.1 GCA_024232835.1 Cytophagales bacterium | reverse complement strand
ATGAAATGATTTCTGACAACAAGAAAAGAGATTTTTCACACGAAAAAAGGAAGCCCTTTGGACTTCCTTTTAAGCACTTATAAAGAGTTTTTGATTATCCCTTTCTCAAATAGATATTTCCACTAATGGTTTCAAACTTTGATTCGTCACCTCCACTACCAATTCTTCCTCGCACATTCTGACCAACAATCTGTCGGAGGCCATCCTTACCATGTGGATATTCGATTTCTATATCTGAATAAACTGCGCCTGAGATAGTTTTTGCTTTGAAGTCTAACCCGTGTTTTGATGGTACTGTCAGGTCAATCTCTCCGGAAATTGTTTTCAATTTCATAGTAGCACCAGCATAAGTCAGTAAATAGTCTCCTGAGATTGTGTTCGCTGCAATCTCCATATTCTTTGGAGCGTAGACTGTGTAGCTAAGTTCAGTACTCCAACTGCAATTGCCATTTCGATCCTTACGATCAATTTTATCCCACATGTCTTTGTCCATCGCAATAGATATGGTCGAAGAAGTTGTTCTGGATTCCAAGGTGAAAATGTCGTTGTACTTTCCGTCCTGAATATTCACCGAGACCTCTACCATTACTTCTTTCTTGTCCCATGACTTGAAGGTAATATCATCTGCGAAGGTGAACTCCAAATCCAGATTTAATTGACCATTTACCACCACAGATTCGGTTACTTTTTTGGTTTGTGCGGCTGCCCCCAGGACAACCATGCATAGTAACAGATTTAGAAACCTCATTTTTAATTAGTTTTTCTGATGTACACGTCTCCACTGATCGTACGAAGCAAAACTTCTACTCCTCCGCCATTCAACTTACCCGTGGAATTAGACCCAACAATCCTTCTTGTTTCTTTTTCCTCACCCATATCAAAATCAAGATCCGTGTACACACCTCCTGACATGGAGCTCATTTTAAACGTTCCCTTCACTGATGAAGGCATACTGATTTCAATATCTCCACTCGTAGATGATAGCGATGATGGTGAGCTCTGACTTAGAGAACTGAAGGAAATAACCAGATCTGAACTGAGCGTGTTAGCTGTAATTGGCCCTGTTACATCAATGAGTTCCAGGTCGCCGCTAAATGCTTTGGCCTCCACCTGACCGGCCATTCCCTTTATCAATAGATCACCAGCTGACCAGTGATGATAATCAACTTTCAGGTTAAGTGCTTTGGGCAAATAAATGGTGTATTCACTGTCGTTAGCTTCTCTATTGGCACTTGTAATGGTGATTGTGTTACCATCCTGAACCACACTTAGTCCAACATCTGTGTTGTCCACGCTACCAGAAGCATTCAGCGCCTTTAGTCCCTGTGCTTTTTCCGGTAGTCCGTCATAGTCTTTAGTGACTATTTTGATTTCTGAACCACTCGTTCCTTCGATGCTAAGATCGGCCGCTAATTGTTCAATATTGACCCATGTCTCTGCGGCATTGCCTTTCACGGCATACTTGTATTCTTGTGCTTGCACGCTAAGTGCTGCTAGTATTACGAGTCCTGTAATTGCGTTTTTCATTTTGTATTTGAGTTTAAAATTTGATCCTTGTTTAAAAAAGTTCCTTTGTTTTATTTGATTTATTATTTTCATATCTAGACAAGTACTTTAAGTGCGATTTCGGCTTGTTCTTTTACCTGTGGTAGTGTCTCTTCGGCCTCAATCAAGTTTCTCATTGGCACAGTTGCGCTTTTTACTTGAGCTTCTACTAAGATGACGATAAGTGATATCTGAATCAACGGATCGGTCTGCTCTTCCAGCGACTTCACCAATTCGTATTTCACCTCATCAATGTCGATGTAGTTTGTCAAGGCTTGTAGAGCCGCGTATCGCACGTTTGGACTATCGTCCGAATTGAGCGTGTTGACCAAAGTCGCCAACAGTTCAGGGCTTGCCTCACTGGCTGATTCAATCTGACTTACCGCATGAATCCGATCACTTGCAGAGTGTCGTTTGAGTGAGCTTGCTAATGTGGCTTCTTTGAGCGACTGAACTTCTGTTTTTAGTTCAGCCAGCTCAGCGGAGGAATCAACTGCCTTGTTCGTGAATTTCCCCATGCTGAATCCTAAAATCAGGATGATTGCCGCAGCAGCAATGTGCATCCAAGAGAAACCATTTTGCAAGTTGGCTTGCTCATCGTAAATGGCCTGTTGAACGTTTGCTCGAATATGCTCTGGCACTTCCACTTCGCTGCTATTGGCGATGGTGTCAATGATTTCTTTGAGTTCGAAGTATCGCTTTTGAGCCGCCGGATTCTCCTCCATTTGTTTTGTCAAAGTGAGATTTTTCTTGCCCTCTAGCAACTCGATCAGTTGTTCGTCTGTTATGTTAGTTTCCATCTTGTTGTTCAATTCTGTTCGAAATAGATGTCCTTTAATTCTTTCATCGTTCTGTGCACCTGCACTTTTATATTGCTCACAGTCGTTTTTCGCAATGTGGCAATCTGTTCGTATTTCAGTCCCTCAAACTTGCTCAGCACCAGTAGCTCTCGTTTTTCGTCCGGTAATTTCTTCATTGCTCGGTAGAGATGCTGTTCCCTTTCTACATCCACATTTACCGTTTCTTCGAGCACTTCTGGCATCACATCCACAGGGTTAAAATAATCGCTGTGAACTTTCATTTTTTTGTAGTGATCCTTCACCATATTTCTAGCGATCTGGAACACCCATATTTCAAAGCTCTGACCATCCTTGTAGGATTTTCGATACTTCATCACCCGAATGAACAGCTCCTGCGTGAGGTCATCGCTATCTGCTCTGGCCAGTGTTGATTTCAGAAAGTAACCGTAAATCCGCTTGCTATAGCGATCAAACAATTCGTTCAGTTGATCAAGCTGCCCATTTTGTACACGAGCCATTAATTGCTCGTCAGTTGTTTCCAGATTCAAACCGGTTAGTTTTTGGTTGATTCGGATAAGTTACCCAGAAAGGGATGAAAGGTTACAGATTGGAAAAAATAACTTTTGGGGGAGTATTTATCCCTTCTAGCAAGCATCTCGATACGTAAGTGAAATGTTCTCTATATTGTCAATTCGGGGTAATTTGCAGTATGCTGGAAGATAAGCTGGAAAATAGAGCCATCAAACCAACAACTATGAGGTTGCTCGTACTCAAAGAATTGGTCGAGAGTTCTACTGCGATCAATTTGAAGTTGCTTGAGGCAAAATTCGAGCGTGCAGACAGAACCACATTGTTTCGAACCCTGAAGACTTTCGAAGAAAAAAAACTTATTCACAGCGTGGATGATGGCACAGGATCAGTTAAGTATTCGCTGTGTACCGATAGTTGTGCATGTAAGCCTCAAGATCAGCATGTTCACTTCTATTGTGAAAAATGTGAGGAGACCTTTTGCCTTACACAATCTCAGATTCCAGAGTCACAAGTTCCTGTTGGATTTAATGTTTCCAGTGCGAGTATGGTGTATAAAGGAGTTTGCGCGAATTGCTCCTAGTGAAATTGCAAATCTCGATATCCAAATTTCAAATATGCCCCAATATTAAAAATATCAAATAGAGTCAATTGCCTTTTGACATTTGTTATTTGACATTCGGAGCTTCATTTTTCTGACTCCTACAAATGCACTTTGCAACCAGGTTGCAGAAAGTTCTCAGTAGCGTTGTAAAACAAAACAGCAATATGAACTTCTATCAACTCTTCCTCCCAATTGCTACCCTT
>JAAEPI010001191.1 GCA_024232835.1 Cytophagales bacterium | reverse complement strand
ACACAAAGATGCCTTCATCCAACACTCCGTTAAAGATATGGTTCATCAGTTTCTGAAAGAAACTCCCCGACGTTTTCAGTCCCATAGGTAACCTGGTGTACTCATATAATCCGCGGTGAGTTCTAAACGCCGTTTTCCTAGCATCCTCCGTTTTTATTCTCAATTGGTGGTACCCCATTTTCAGATCAAAAGTGCTGATACATGGGCGCGTTGGGAATTCCATTGTTTTGCCCATATTCAAGCCGATCTTTTCCAAAATCTCATCCATTCTAGGTAAAGGGTATTGAAATGCTTTGGTGACCTCGTTAACCCTCCGAAAATCTACGCAGGTCCTTACAGAACCATCCGGTTTAGACATGGCCACGATGGGACTGGCCCAATCACTCATGCTCTCCTGTATTATTCCCATTTCCATCATCACCGCGATCTCTTGGTCAACTTTGTCTCTCACGGTAATAGGCGTTCTCCTCAGCGGTTGAGCTATTGGTTTGGCTTCTCCGGTATCAATCTCGACTTCCATGATATTACAGTCTCCTAATTCCCGTTCTTCTACTGCGAAAACATCGTTATACTCCCTTACAATTTCCTTAACTCTTTCTTTCTCTGTTTCAGTAGCATTCTCGCTGATGGGTAAGATTTCAACTAATTTGTCAGCTCTT
>JAAEPI010001190.1 GCA_024232835.1 Cytophagales bacterium | reverse complement strand
AAGTTGGCGGCCTTTATAAAAACAGTCCAAGCTTGTTTTGATCCCATAGGTGGTAGCAGGTCTAACAAATTGACAAGTGGGAGCTGCACCGGAAGTTCTAACAAATTGACAAAAATACTTTGATGCTGAAATCATTGTAATCCTCATCGCTGTTTTCATTTTCATTGAATTCAACACAGTCATTCTTCTTTTTTCCACTACTTGGCAGCTCTTGATACCAGCTGTGGTATTCTGATGGAATGATGCCTTTTTGCCACAATCTGACGAGATCCCTTTTCTTAGCCACTGAAATCTCCAATTTTAGCTGCCTGTCCTGACTTTTCCCTTTCCTCAACAAAATTGCTTGTACTCCTCATCATGCTCATACATGATTGATGGATTCTCCTTCGAAAATGACAATGCTTTGATTTCCATCCATTTAACTTTGGTTCCATCAGTAGCTCTATCTCTGTTGGTGGTGGTTTTTGAATGGTTGATCACACTCCATTTGGGCGTGCCCAGTTTCTAGGTAGTTGTGGCCTCGGGTGAGGCTCTGGATCTTCAGCTTCTTGACCACATAAAGAGTACTCAACGATGAATATTTTTGCTCTGTCCATCACATGAATCAGTCTAACATCTGACATCAGTACAGCTGTCCGGAAGAGATTTTCAACATTT
>JAAEPI010001189.1 GCA_024232835.1 Cytophagales bacterium | reverse complement strand
TCGGTTTTCCGTTTTCATGAGAAAAAATCATTTCATTCAGCTCTATCCCTTTGGTTAGACTTACCCAATCATTCAACCCCCAAACCTCACTTTTAACATTGGGATACATCCGAACGGCGAGGATATAGTTATGCTGTTCTTGTTCTAAATAGCTCAGCAACTCTTCGGTATAAAACCCACTATCTGCACGTACAAGGCCTATCTTCTTGTCTTTGAGTACCACTTCAAAAGTCTCTTCCATGAAGGCTTTACAATTGCTACTATCGGCCGTGTTGCCGAACCTGAGCCAAGCATTGGCAACCATTCTTCTGGTTTGATCAATAAACGCCATCAAGGGATGATGTGAATTACGACCTCTCTTGTTGGGATTATAGCCTTTGGCGCTTCCTTGCTGATCTCCATATCGGGTGATTACTGTGCCATCAAAATCAACAGTAATTGGCTCTACTGAAATCTGATCAAAAAACCAGTGCTGTAGATCGGGGGAAACCTCGGTAGTACGCTTTTGAGAAAACTTTCCAAAAAAACGACTATAGGTGCTTTGAGAGGGCATCTCATTCCAGCCAAATATTGACTGAAGTGTCTTGTCATATCTGAGCCAATCACAATGAATATATCGACTTGCACCAGTCCATATACTCAACCAAAATGATTCTATAATCTGTCTTGGATCATACCCCCCATTAGATCCAGATGCTGGCAAACTCAATTGACTTAGATAGTCCCTAATACCAGTCTGATCAAGAAACCTCTTCATCAAACTCATGCCTCCAAAAGGTGTTACTTGCTTATCTGAATAGACGATGGGGAGATTAACCATATGGGTGAATTTTTGGTGAACTAAAATCACCCGTATTTGTTCGCATTCC
>JAAEPI010001188.1 GCA_024232835.1 Cytophagales bacterium | reverse complement strand
TTGCATATCTTGGCTCCACCTTCAGCAAGTTTCACCACCTTCACCTTGTTCTTTTCCAACTTAGTGACATCCATACGTGCAGCATAAGAGTCTCCAGCAATCAGGCACACAGGTTTACCTGCTGTTGTTGCTGGACTAGGAGGACTAGAAAGACCAGGGGATCCACCTTGAAAATATGTAAAAATAAATTGATTGAAAATTAATATTAAATCGCAGAAGTGTGCTAAAATAGAATTTTGATGTCAAAAATTAGATAATCATTAATCATAAATCCTATGTGGACATGTATTTGATTTTTAATCAAATCGTTTTTAATTAATTTTAGTTTCCCCATTACCGAATTGCAATATTGCGGTCTTTTATGTCATGATAGAGATCATATATAGTGACAAGCTCCTTATGGATAAAATTCCCAGACTCAAACGATATGTCGATGATGGTGCAGGTTTTTTTTGCAGGAACCAAACGACAGTTCAGTGAATTTATCAGCCAGGTCAATGAACGCATTGGTACCGAAGGCCTCCACAGTCCAAATCGATGAGTTTACTATTGTAGATACAGGGGAGTTTGTACCTTTCCTTGACATACGATACACTTTCGATAATGAGGGCACCCTCCAAACAGACCTGTATGTCAAACCCACTGACTCGAGATCATATCTAGAATTTGGTAACACCCATCCCAACCATGTTTTCAGTGCAATTGTGTACTCACAGTGCCTCAGACTCAGGAGAACCATCAATTGCAACACCCGTTTGACCCATCGATTGGATGAACTAAAGCAAGCTTTTATGAACTCCAACTACCCTGAGCGGATGGTCAACAGAATAACACATTAAGTCTTGTCCATGGAGAGAATCCTTAAAGAACCTCATAACAGATCATCTGCTTCAGTCATCACTCCTCCAGCTTCACCTCCTCAAACGGCCAGAGTAATTACCACATATGGAGTGATTCAAGTTTCAAGATCCAAGATGAATAGTTTGTCCTGAGATTTTTCGGGATGGTTTGGGACGGTTTGAAATTTCCCAAAAATCATACGTCCAAAACCATCCCATTTTCACTTTTTAGAAAATGATAATGCCAATGGTGGATAAAAGGTGAGACCTAAAATGTTACGTGTTTAATACTAATAGGTACTTGAATATAATAAATTATCATTTTGTTATATTATATATTGTATATTTTGATCGCTCGTATCTTTTT
>JAAEPI010001187.1 GCA_024232835.1 Cytophagales bacterium | reverse complement strand
TCCTAAAGTTTATCAAAAATTACCTTTGTGAGCGGGAACAGTGTGTGATCATCGATGACTGCAGTTCGTCCAAAAAACCAGTCCTATCTGGTGTTCCGCAGGGTTCCATCATAGGTCCTATTCTTTTTGTTTTATTTATAAACGATTTGCCTTTAGGTCTTTCATCTGGTACAAATCTCGCTTTGTACGCAGATGACACCAAAATTTGGCGCCCAATTAAAGAAAGTGCCGATCATCGCATCCTCCAGACTGATATTGACTATCTTAATAACTGGGCCTCAATTAATAAGATGAAGTTTCACTCACTTAAATGTAAAGTCGTTTCGATTCATAACAGACCATCTCCCCTTGAAATGTTACCCTTTATTAGATTCCATTATTCCCTTGGAGAGAATCTACTTGATTATGCGGATAGTGAAAAAGACCTTGGTGTTCTAATTAATCCCAGTCTTAGTTTTAATGAACAATGTGAAAGTTTACTTACAAAAGCAAATCAGCAATACGGGCTTGTTAGACGCACTTGTCACTTTGTAAACGACATTAAACGCCGAAGAGCTTTGTATCTCTCCTTGGTAAGAAGCCAATTTGAGCATTGCTCCCCCATTTGGCGACCCTGCGGTAAAACCATGATCAATAGATTTGAAAATTTCCAAAAGAAATGTATTAAGTGGATTCTCTCCGAGGAAGAAATTTCATATAGCTCATCTGTGAAATATATTAGAAAGTGTAGAGAGGCCAATCTTCTCCCCATATCCTCCAGGTTTAATGTTAATGATCTTATCTTTTTCCATAAAATTGTGTACGATCTCATCCCAGTTACCTTTCCTGATTATCTAACGTTTTTTAATGGAAACAGCAGGCTGCGTTCATCCCATCTGGATCATCTCTCGTTAGAATGTAGTCTTCTCCCTAGAAGCACATCGTCCAGCTATAAGCTAGAAAAATCTTTCTTCTATCGTACTCACACAGCTTGGAACTCTCTCCCTCTCGAAATTCGCGAAATAACTAGTACAAAACTTTTCAAATCAAGTCTGGAGACACATGAATGGAAGGTTTTACTAGAATCAGAATCAAGTGACTGGGATGATTTTGGATAGATTGCACCTACATGATCATATTCATTGCACTCATAATTCACATGGCACGGTCAGTCTCAGTTTCTGT
>JAAEPI010001186.1 GCA_024232835.1 Cytophagales bacterium | reverse complement strand
TTCCTGCCGTGCACTAATACTAGGGAACGCACAGTGCAATATACTCTATGGCGTTGTGACGAGGAGAAATCCTGCCTTGTCAAGGTAAAATACAGGCGCGTAATCCCCTGCATCTTTCCCATCCCATCCCATGCTAAGCGCTGCTCTGCTGGAAGGAGGGGAGTAGATTAAATTTATAGATTAATGCATTGAAAGGCAGGAGCGAGCGAGATCGAGAGATTATGTGTACCACCCATTGTGCACACATCGAGTCGACTCTGTTTCTTTCCTCATTGGTGGCCATTGTGTTGGTACCATATAAGACATTGCGCGTAAGAATCGTTTAAGAAACTGGTTTCTGCTAGCTTTGCGCCGCTTCGTCGCTAGAAGAGGCCAACCAATTAAAATTTTCTCCGACAATGGAAAACACTTCAAAGTTGTTGGCTCGTCTCTTCATAGAAAGTGGCTGAAAACAACTCAAGAACAAACTGTTCAAGAATTTGTTACTCAGAAGGGCATAGAATGGTCATTTTTTACACAAATGGCGCCATGGATGGGCGGATTTTATGAGCGATTGATTGGTATAGTGAAGAGGTCATTGAAGAAAGTTCTGGGTCCCTTGCTTTTGACCGAGCCTCAACTGACAACAACCTTGTTTGAGATTGAGGCTATAATAAACACGAGACCTCTCACTTACAATAGCTCAAATATTGAAGATGGTTCAGCCTTAACTCCAGCACATTTTTGACGGCTCATACTACTGCTTTGGATAAAGACATAATACAACAAGGCACGGTTTCTTTAATGGATCTATGGAAAAAAGGTCAAGCAATTTTGGACAACTTTTGGAGCCACTTCTATAACAACTACTTGATAAATCTGAGAGAAAGACCTATGCAAGGGCACTTGAAACCCAAAGAGCCAACCGTTGGTCAAGTTGTTCTTATCAAGGAAAAGACCCCAAGAAACCAATGGAAGATGGGGCTGATTACAGAGGTTTTGCCAAGCAAGGATGGGTATGTAAGATCAGTCATACTTCGCTTGCCGTCTGGGGCTACAACCCGCCGACCAGTCAAACTGCTTTGTCCATTGGAGAAACCTTGAAGAACCATTTCTGTTGGGAGTGTGAAAGTGAATCGAATTGCGATCATAGATTTTGTGATTATAAAATAAGTTCCTTTGGTTTGCTTCTTTTTCTCTTATTCTTAGTTTGTTCGTATTATCAAAACAGTGCTTCGTCAGATCAACCAGTTTCACATTCAAAGAACCAACGCAACACTAGGCAAGGCCGTTTTGAAATTGGAAATTACCCGAGAATTGCCGGTTTTCCCGCAAGACGAAACCTTTTTAATAATGCAAATGTACAAAACGGTTGAAAACTTCACCGAT
>JAAEPI010001185.1 GCA_024232835.1 Cytophagales bacterium | reverse complement strand
GTTTGAAGAAACACTAAGGAATAGTCCCGAAATAATAACCTGCTTTTAACTGGTTTTAGGGATAGCAGTGTAGTTCCATTTTGGTAGCAACTCATCGAATTGAATGCTCATATTCTTTCTAAAGTCGGCTGCGTATTGACGACCTTTTTCGAAGACTTTATCAATGATCCTGACGGCCACTTTGAGTCCTTTAGTCGTTTCCGTTTTTTCCATATAGTATTTTGCCGTTTCAATCGTTTCCAGAGGGAGGCCTTTGCAAGCTCGCGTTACATGTGGAAAAACCCGGTGCTCAATGGGATTATATTTCGAACAATAAGGTGGATAATGAGCGATTCGGAGCCTCAAACCCAAACGGTTCGAAAGCAATTGTAAATCCTCTTTGAAGATATACGCTGACGAGCTATTGCTGCCACCTCCATCGCACAGGATCAACAATTCGTCAGCACAAGGATAATCAAATCTGCCTTGCTCACACCACCATAGTTCAATGCTTTCGCAAGCGAACTCGGTTGTGTCATGACTTGTGTTCAGGTGAAGTGATGCTTCGTTTTTGCGAAGATCGTAGATCCCATGAGGAATAACCTTTCCATCACTACAACTTGGGAAATCATGATCGTTAACGAG
>JAAEPI010001184.1 GCA_024232835.1 Cytophagales bacterium | reverse complement strand
GCGCTTATCCAATTTAGACGTTCAAGGATAAAATTGGCGTATGAAAATTATTCCACGTTCACAAAATTATCATTCATTCAAATCGAGGGCGCTATACTAGAATGTTGTAAGTCCACTTCACCTAAAATGGACTTATCGCATTTTTAAACTTTTGAATTTGGGAAAGAATATCCAAAGCTTTGCAGTTTTTGATGAAGCTTCGTCTGTTTAAAGCTTGAAATGTTGGTGTCTGACTGCCAAAGTACAACCTTTGTGGCACCATGATGGAATGCAGAAAATTGGCAGGGAAGGACTTAGCACGTTCTAGAACTGCCATCTATGGACTTATTACATCGCATCTTACTTTTGGCACATTGAAAACTAGCTGTTTCTTTGGTATTTGGCGCTATTCCCAGTTCTTATTTCACCTATGTAAGAGGATGGCCATGCCTGACCATAGATCGTGATTACCAACTTCATCAACTATTTCATCCACATGAAATCAAACAATTTTAGAGACATACCAGCCTCCTTTATCAGAGTCATCTTATTCTAATCACAGGAACTGTTATTCCACAGTAGGATGTTTTCTATGGATTCTGCTAATAAATTTTGACGAGTT
Source organism: Cytophagales bacterium (assembly GCA_024232835.1). Taxonomy (GTDB): domain Bacteria; phylum Bacteroidota; class Bacteroidia; order Cytophagales; family Cyclobacteriaceae; genus JAAEPI01. The sequence goes on along the minus strand of JAAEPI010001184.1, from coordinate 432 downwards.
CAAAAGATGCCTTCCGTTTTCTCAATCTTCGCTCGTTCACTGTCACCCCTGACACATCAACTGCTGCCCCACACTGCAGGGGTCATTACAAATTCATGATAAAAATCTGGAGATCCCTGCATAGCATAGTGAGAGTTTATGACCACCAACATTACACCCCAATCATCACTGTTTACAACCTACTTTTATGGTTTCGCTTAGAAAATTCATCGTAGAACCATTGCTTAGCATGTGGACCGATCTACCTCACTACATGACTTCTGATCTGTCTCTTTTAGATCCTCACATTGTCAGAAACTCAAAACTAACGTTCTTACATGAAAATCTGACTACCACTGCTACTTCACTCTCAGTTGTCAACAGTAATCTTAAGCCGCACAATTTTGTTTCGCATTTCAAAGTCTCGCTGTAATCGGCTGGGCAGCAATTGAT
>JAAEPI010001183.1 GCA_024232835.1 Cytophagales bacterium | reverse complement strand
TTATGTGACTTACGAGTTTCTCAGTTATTTTTTTAATTCAGACGAAACTACGGTGATGCGCTCCGTGTGTAATTCAAGACCGTCGGTAAGATCAAGCCGCCAATTTCCTCTCAGTTCTTTCATTCCAAAAATCCTTCCACCAATCATCCGCTCTCAATACCCGTAGAGCAAGCATCGGATTTACTGAATCCGGATGCCAGGATGCTCCGGGAAGTTTAAGGCGCTTCTGAGGAACAGACTTGTGAGCACTTTCTACTTCACCCGACCCAATCGGATACTCTTTCTTTTTGAACTCATCATAATTCAAGGCATTATAAAACCTTGTCAGATAGCCAATCAGACGCTTTAGCCGAGGGTCAGGTTCCAGCACATATTCCTGTTCCAGTTCTTCCTTTATCCTTCCGACCACTCCCTCGCTGATATCCTTCAAGCGAGAACTTACCCATTCCCGCCTTTCCTTTCCCGGTATTCCCAATGCTTTGGCCGTTTCGTAAAGATGATCTTTAAGATGCGTCTTATCTAAAATAAATTGTAAATTGGCAAACTGATTTTCCAGTTCTTCCTTCAGACCTATACCTCCGTCTGCCACACCTATCACTTCCGTGTCCGGGGTCATCCCGACCATGACCGACGCATCGAACAATTGCCCTACCACTTCCGGATACGAACTCATCATCCCCACATAAGTTTTTGAAGCCACTCCCAAAGGACGTGTCAGCCCGATTCGCACCTCACGCCAATTAACTGTTTTACCTTTTTTAGGAAGATTCATAATCGGAGATGTCTCTTCCGTATTCTCAATCGGTGCGAACACTGCGGTACGAATCACACAACCATCAAGTTCTATCAGCAGCGGTCCTATCAGCTCTTTGTCATCGTCGATCATTCCGTATTTCTGACCGGCATCCGCCAATATAGTCTCATTATATTCCAAGGCTTCCTGAGCGATCTGCTTTGTTACCCGTGACACAGCACTCGGACCGATATCATATTTATAATGTTCGGCAAATCTTTCGGAAGCATGACCGAATGATTCTTCAATTCCGAAATCGGTCAGAGCACGATTAACCGTTTCACTTCTCCCCCGATGTGTTATTCTCATCTCATCTATCAGAGGTTTCGCATTATTCCCCGGAGTCCATAAATAAGGGGATTTCATCTCAATCAGCCCAAAAATAACATTAAATTGAATCGTAGGTTTTCTCTGAATAACGAGTCCCTCCGACTGTTTCTTTTTTACACAGTTTTCAAGCGTCTCTTCCAAAATTATCAGGGTCGTTTTCAGCCCTACCTGTCTAAGGATTTCCGCTATGTCCGCATCTAAAAATATCGAACGTTTTGGTAAAGATTCTTCGTTAGATAAAAAACTTTGCGCTATAGTAGCACTGACAGCAGCAATAATATCCTGATAACATTCTTGCATAATGATTAGCTCCGTATTATTATGACTAAATTCAAAATATTTATCTTACGGAGCCTGTACCAAATTATTCAGGGTTTGTCATTAAGAAAATACAACGACCGACGGTCTTGAATTACACACGTAAGGATACAAGCGAATTTAGTCACAATGACTAAATGTTCAAAATGCAAAACTCAAACTTATTACGAAAATACAGAAGAATATGAAAAGCAAGAAACATTAATAAGAAAGAAAGGAAAACGAAAACGAAAACGGGTAATTGGTTATTTTGAAATTGGAATTGGGCTTGTCTGGGCAGCTATTTTCATTAAGATATCCATACTTGGTTGGTATTTTCAGATTATTCCTTTTATCTTAATTTCAGATGGATTACATACAATATCAAGGGCTATAAAAATGATTAACTTCGAATAGTTCCA
>JAAEPI010001182.1 GCA_024232835.1 Cytophagales bacterium | reverse complement strand
AACCCGAGGATGGGTAGTCAAATTTGAGATCAATTTTGAGTCTACCAATTATTTCTATTTTCTTCGATTTACTCAATGCGCCGGTAGCAGCCGTTTTATAGGCATTTACCAATCCACCTACACCAAGCTTAGTTCCACCAAAATATCGAACCACTACAATTAAGCAATTGGTAAGTTTAAAGGAGCGAATCTGACCAAGAATTGGATCGCCAGCGGAATGGCCAGGTTCACCATCATCATTGGCTCGGAAAGATTGATTTTCCAGACCTAGCACATAGGCATAACAATGATGACGAGCATCGTAATATTCCTTTCGAAGATTATCCAAATGAACCTTGATTTCTGCTTCTGACGAAACGGAAAATGCAAATGCTAAGAATTTGCTGCCTTTTTCTTTGTATTCGCCCGAAGTGGCTGATTGAATGGTGAAGAATCGATCGCTCACAAGCGAAACTAAAAATTTTCGGGAATATGTTTGTAACATGTCTAATATGGAGAACTTGTTCTATACCCCAACATACTTGAAAATTCAAGCCCATGAAGAAGTGAGAGTTTTCAAAAACGAACAATTCCGGGTTTTCTTTTCGATAAATAATGGCGTGGCTACTAGCCTACCTCGTGGACTATTTGGCTCGTTTGAAATATTACCAGAAGTAACTCAAGCGGATTTTTCTGTATTTGGAAGGGAAACAATAAAGGAACTCAAGAACGAGGCTATTTATAGAATAGAAGTTATTCATCCTTCAGACATCTATGAGGGATTTGTGACATATGATTGGTTGGAGGATTTGGGATTTTCTGAAATTTATTCTGACACCAATCATCATATAGAGCTGTCAGATTTTGAAATTCATGAGATGGAGAAGAGGAAGTTGAAGAAACTCAGTCAAGCTGAATTGGTTTCGAAAGAATTGATGATTAGTCAGTTGCCAGAAGTGTATGATTTTCTCGTCAAGTGTAGAAAGGAAATTGGGCTAAAATTAAATATCTCGTTAGAGAAGCTCACATCACTTTTTCAAGCATTCCCGGATCGCTATTGCATCTTCGGTGCGCATTTGGAAGACCAGCTGGTGAGTGCAGTAATTACTGTTCAGACTGCACCGGAAGTAGTTTATTATTATTTACCAGGGACGGCTGAGAAGTTTAAAAAAGAGAGCCCAATGGTTGGGCTTGTTCAGCACTTAGTCGATCATTTCAAACATGAAGTCAGATATTTGGATCTAGGAGTATCATCTATTGAAGGTCGACCTCAGGAAGGGTTAATATCTTTCAAGGAACGGATGGGAGGGGTAAAATCCCTCAAAAAAACGTTTGTAGTTAGGGTCTGCTGAAAAAGTCTCAGGTGCATCAGATACGAACGGGCGAAGTGAAGATGTATTGGCATACTTCGAGCTGAAGCTCGTGAAGTAGATGATGTGCCTGAGGCTAACATGAAAAATGCGAAGGCGTATTTCAAAGTGCATGAAAAATCATAAAATGCTCTTGAAATGCATGCACTTCAACGCTTGAAACAGCTATCCTATTCTTTGATAATCAATTTGTTAAGTGTTTTTCAGCAGATCCTAGTTAAGCTTTGATTGATTGATCATCCAAATCAACCTCTATTTCTCGAAATTCAAATCCTATTTCATTGAGTTCTTCCAGTATCGGTTCATAAATCTCTTTATGCGTTGGGATGTGAACTCCCGGCTTATTTATTCTCCCACTCAACACATGTTTGGCAGCCATTGCCAATGGCAGCCCTACCGTTTTGGACATGGCCGTATTGGTCTGATCTTCTCCCTCAACAACCATTGAAGATTGAATTTGCTTGGGTTGGCCCTTTTCGATGTAATCAAACTTATGCCACATGACAATCAAATCCCGATCTTCCTCATTTAGAGTCCATTTCTTTTTCAGAATGTGTTCTAATATTTGTGCAGGCGTTCCTTTTTCCAGACCTATCAGCTCATCAGAAAAAAGATCAAGCCATTTGAGTTTATACATTTCCGCACTCTCCATCCCAATATTTAGGTAATGTGCAAGCTTCAGTTCTACAGAATCTCCGGGGTTGTATTGCAGGAAGGAATTAATGAATTGACGGTGGGTCATTTCGTTTACATTCTCCAGTTCATATGTGTCTTCTGTAGCTCCTAATTGAATGAACACATCCCATGCTTTGCAGTATCCAGGCCTTCTTAGTGTACCACGATAGAGCGTATTGATACCTCTAAGGTTGTAAAGATCCAGATAATTCAGCGAATCTCTATTTGCGTATCCTTCAAAATAGCCATGTCCTGGAATGTGAATCACTTCTGTTCGTTGAAATAGGCGGTTATAGGGGATGTATTTGTAGCGTCCTTCTTGGATGAATTTGACATAGCCCTGACCTGCTAAAACCACATTGCGAGGATTCCACGTGAATTTATATTTCCACGGGTTATCGTTTTCTTTATCTTCCCGGAGTAATCCTCCTGTAAAAGTTTCAAAAGCGGTCAACTCATTCCCTTCTTTTCTCAATCGATCTAGTACTTTCATAGCGGACATGTGATCTATTCCTGGGTCTAGTCCAAGCTCCATGATGCATTGTGCGCCTTTAGCTTCAAACTCGGATGAAAGTTCTTTTATGTCATTAGTGAGGTAGGAAGCCGTCACCATGTTTTTACCAAGCTCGGCACATTTCCTTGCTGGAACTATATGAAATCGAGCAGGGAGCATAGAAACCACCAAATCAGCCTCCGAAATCTCCTGATGAACCTGATCTTCATTTTCAATATCGAAACTGATCAAACGGGCTTCTTCAAATCTGGACGTCTTTTCTCTTGCCAGCTCAATGTCCTTTTCTGCGATGGTAATTTGCCAATTGTCAGCAGCAGCATTCTGATGAAGGTATGCTATGAGCGAGGTGGCGGACCGACCCGCTCCGAGAACGAGAATTTTTTGCATGCGCAAATAAGAATCAAACCTTTGTATTCTTGAAAATAAATCTGACTTTTTTATTCACACTAAGACGATTGAAGAAGCCCGAGCTTAGATTTTGACCTTTTTATTTCGTCTTGGTCCACCGCTTTTCGATTTCGAGCGTCTTCCTTGGGATCCTGAAATAGTGCTAGGACCACCTTCAAATGAGATGTACAAAGTTATGTTGTGTGTTGTAAGTTTTTTTAATGGAGCGTTGAACTGGCTGGTACTCCCTTCTTCGAGCATGTTTTTCAATCCATAAGAATAGCGAATCTCTGGAGAGAATTTGAATAACTGGAAATACATATCGAATCCTGCTCCTATTTCAATCGAAATTTGACTTTTCTTTAAATCTAGTTTGTCCGAGGAATCTTCCTTTTCCCCACGCCCGACAGCTTCAAAGGAGGGTTTTATTCCCCCAATCATGTACATGGCGTAGTTGCCTCTTCTTTGGGATTTGTATTTCAAAAGGAGCGGAATTTCTACAATTGTAGCATCTTTCACATGCCTCTGAACTGTCAAATTCGTGTAACGATAGGTAAGATCACTTTCGTAAAAAGCTACCATAGGAAGCACTCTGAAGTCGAGATAGTCAAGCAAATGAAAATTGATCACAAAGCCAAGCTTGAACCCTCCGAGGTTGCCTGGAATGACCGAATGAAGTGTGTCAAATTGTGGGGTTGCATAAATGTCGTCGTATTGCACTCGATACTTGGAAGAATGCAGGCCTATTAAAAAACCGTAGTGCAGTTTATGGTCGTCATAGTCCGGCAAATTATCAGTCGGATTATTTTGGGCATGCGTGGGCAATGCCAACACGAGCAACACAAGTAAAACGATTACTTTATGCCTGTATATATCGAGCTTATGCCGAATGTGAGGGATTTGCATGCTGTGTTTTTAAAACCTGTTTTGTTTAGTACATCCAGAAAATCCTGACCATCTGGAAATGCTTTTACCGATTCTGGTAAATAGGTATATGCTGCTTGATCTTTTGATATGAGTCGTCCAATTTTAGGTAAAATCCAGCGGAAATAGAAATTGTAAAGTTGTTTAAATGGAAATAATCTTGGTCGGGAAAATTCTAAAATAACCACTTTCCCAGCGTCCTTCATCACCCGATACATGTCTTGCAATCCTTCTTCCAAGTGTTCAAAGTTCCGTACTCCAAATGCAACGATCACCGCATCGAATTTATTCTCCTCGAATTCCAATCCTTCGGAATCTCCCAATGACAATTCGATCTTACTCTCTAGATTCAATTTCTTGATTTTTTCTTTCCCCACCTCGAGCATGCCCCTGGAGATGTCCACCCCAATCACCTTATCAGGGTTGAGCCTCAAGGCTGCAATGGCAAAGTCACCAGTACCTGTGGCAATGTCCAGAATGAGTTTTGGGTTATCTTCTTTTAAGAGATTTATTGCTTTTTTTCTCCAAAGTCTATCTATGCCCATGCTGAGTGTATGATTCAAAAAATCATACTTTCCGCTGATATCGTCAAACATCTTAGCCACCTGCTCTTTTTTGCTGACAGTTTGGTCTTTATATGGGAGTACGGTCATTTGGCGTAAAAATACATTAATTACTCATTGCCCGCACTCGTTGGAGTAGTGTAGGGTGAGAATAATGAACAAAGACATACGCCGGGTGAGGGGTGAGATTAGAAAGATGATCACCACTCATCTTTTTTAATGCTCCAATGAGATGTTCAGCTTTAAAAGTCTCTTTCGCAAATGCATCAGCTTCATATTCGTTTTTTCGGCTTAGCATATTCCCTAGAAGGCCTATGATACGCGAAACTGGGGAATAAAGAATCCCAAAAGCCAGAATATTCAAATGAATGGCTGTAATGTCGCCTCCCATCGCCCAGGACACTTGAAAATTCAAAATCATTAGCGACAGCATGTAAAGCATAAGGCCCATGATAAAAATACTGATGAACGTAGAATACAAAATGTGTTTCTTTTTGAAGTGACCGACTTCATGCGCAAATACGGCCGTGAGCTCGTCAACAGAGTGGTTCTCAATGAGCGTGTCATAAAGTACTACCTTTTTTCGTTTGCCAAGACCAGAGAAGAATGCATTGCCTTTGCTGGAGCGCTTAGAGCCATCAATTATAAAAATGTTTTTAAGCGGAAATTTGACCTTCTCACAATAGCCCTGAATGGACGATTTTAAATCACCATCTTCAATAGGTTTTAGTTTATTAAAGAGGGGAAGGATTAGTGAAGTATAGAACAAATTGGCAAAAAGAGTAAAAGCCACCATTACGGCCCAGAAATAGACCCAAAATTCACTCCCCAGAGACGCCACCATATATATGAACACCCCCAACAACAATCCGCCAATTATGACTGTTAACAAAAGACCCTTCAATTTGTCAAACCAAAAAGTCTTTTTCGTCATCTTATTGAACCCATATTTTTCTTCAATGACAAAATTTCTATAAAGCGAAAATGGAATACCTATGATATCAGATGCTAGGTAGAGAACACCAAAAAACATCAATGGCGTTATCATGTCGAAGGGAGAATAACTTCTCAAAAAGCCATCAAGCCAGCCAAACCATCCAAAAAAAATAGCTAGAAAAGTGATGAAAAAACTAATACTTGTTGATAAGGTGCTGAATCCAGACAACTCGGACATATAGGCCTGTGACTTGGCATACTTCTCTTCATTATAAATGCCATCAAGTTCTGAAGGAATGGGGTTCTCGGCACTTTTT
>JAAEPI010001181.1 GCA_024232835.1 Cytophagales bacterium | reverse complement strand
TTTCAATTTAAAATTGAAGCCACAAAAAGCATTCCTTGGCTATCAAACCATAGCTTATTTGGGATTTTTGGTTTCCAAAGGAGGAATTTCTATTAACCCAGACAAGATTTCAGCCATCAACTCTATGCCTCTCCCATCTAATATATCGGAACTGAGACAACAACTGGGGATGTTCAACTTCTACAGAAAGTTCATCAAAAATTTCTCTCAAATTTGCCATCCACTTTTCCAGCTGCTCAAATCAGAAGCCAATTTTAAATGGAACAGCCAATGTACGCGAGCAATCCATCAGCTCAGGAAATTGTTAACATCAGCTCCATTATTACAGTACCCCAATTTGGGAGCCGATTTCATCATCACCTCCGATGCTAGCTTACTTGGAATTGGGGGCCAACTAAGCCAAATTGCGAACAAGGATGGAATGGAACATCCAATTGCATTTGTGTCAAGAGCACTGAAGAAATATGAGAAGAATTACAGCATTAACGAATTGGAAGCATTGGCCGTGGTGTATTGCTTTGAGGTTTTTCGACCATATGTACTACTACGCCACACGACCATCTACACTGACAACATCGCCATTAAATGGGTTTTCAGCAATCCCAACAACAAAGGAAGATTGAGCAAATGGGCTCTACAACTTTCTGAATTCCGATATACTATTGAACATAAGAAAGGAAAACAAAACACCGTTTCAGATGCTCTATCCAGACAGCCTGTGGATATTCAAAACCTACAACAACTCCAAGTTTCAGCCGTGACTAGAAATCAAAATCCTTCTCACCAAAAAGCTGTTCAATTCCTTCCTCTAGCTGAAGTCGCCCCATCACAACCATTGATTCGTTCAGTTGCCCAACAGATGGAAAATATCCCTTCTACTTCTACTCAGTTATACCTCCACCAATGCCACATACATGTACCTTGAATGTCCTGCCATCAGCTAATTTCATGATATTTCCAGCAGAGATGAGAATAAGGCAATTAGAAGACCAAAGTCTAAAACAACTTATCAAATTTTTACAAATGGCACAGATTCCAAGGGAGGTTGAAGAACCAGCTACATTTGTTCGAACAGAAACTCAATTCCGTATCATTCAAGGTGTCC
>JAAEPI010001180.1 GCA_024232835.1 Cytophagales bacterium | reverse complement strand
TTTTGAAGATTCTAAGCCAACAAACACCATAAGGCTACAAAATCATAATGCCAATCTTGCCAATTCGGTTAGCTCAGGCGTTAGCCGGCTGAAGTTAAATTTCCACTAATCTCAACTCTCCAAAATAAGCCTTAAAAAATAATGACATTTGATTTGACGAATATGCCGATTGTGCATACAATTGCGTTATGAAGTTTGAGTGGGATGAAAACAAACGGCGTATCAACCGGCAAAAGTATGGTCTGGATTTTGGAGATGCCCATCTGATCTTCAACGATGACGCTTTTGTGCTTGAAGACCCCCACGGTGATTATGATGAAACTCGCTACATTCTTCAGGGAATGTTGTCTGAGTATATCGTGATTATAGTTTTCACAATCCGTGATGAGGAGATAATCCGAATCATTTCAATGCGAAAAGCCAATAAACGAGAGCAAAAAGGATATGTTAAAAAGCGATTTGGATAGATTAAAGCAAATGAACGATGAGGATATTGATTACTCAGATATTCCACCGCTAACGGATGAACAGTTAGCCAAAATGAAACCTCTGAGAGAAGTCTTACCGCAAACTGGGCCCAATAAAGTACGTATTACTATTCGGTTAGATGCCGATATAATCAAATGGTTCAAGGATGAAGTACACCAAGCAGGTGGCGGGAGTTATCAAAGCCTGCTAAATCAAGCCTTACGGCAATATATAGAAAGCCAAAAAGAACCATTGGAAGATACGTTACGGCGGGTCATTCGGGAGGAGTTGCAGACAGTAGCCGGCTAGCTTGTGATTGAGGTTTTTTCCTATCCCCATCAATTATCAACCCGCCCGGCTCCCCTTCCGGACCACAAAAATTCCAATCAACATAACCACTTCACCGAGAGCATGTCAAGGGCCAAGGGCTTCGTTGAGGAGGAGCCAGCCGAATGGGGCGCGGACTTCA
>JAAEPI010001179.1 GCA_024232835.1 Cytophagales bacterium | reverse complement strand
TTCATATTGCTTTATTTTTCGATAAAGGGTTCGTTCAGATATGCCAAGATCAAGAGCAGCATATTTTCGTTTATTTTTATTCTTCTTCAACGCCTTAATAATCATTTCCTTTTCTTTTTTCTCAAGAGAGAGTGATTCATCTTCATCTTCATGTGAGATATCCTCAACTTCAATTTCATAATCCCCATTTGGCTCCTGAGGGGTATCTATATACAGGGGTGCTTTTTCAATTGGGGATGTAATGTTTGATGGCAGTTCAGGGAGGGGTTTCTCGTCTTCAAACAAATGGCTATGCTCTCGGAGGATTTCAGTACCAGAAGAATCGTTTTTAAGTATTTCAAGAACCAGTCCTTTCATATCAGACATATCTTTTTTCATATCGAAAAGCACTTTATACAATATGTCTCTTTCCGAAAAATTATCTGGTGAATTATCTTGATTTATGATCGCAGGCAAATTTCGATCACTAGGAAGATAGTGCTTCAATCTTTGAGCAGTTATCACCCTGTCCATCTCTAACACGCTGATTTGCTGAACCAAATTTTTTAGTTGACGGATATTTCCTGGAAACCGATAACTAAGAAGGACTTGGCGCGCGTCTTCAGTTAATGAGAGTACCTGATTTCTATATGTCTCTGAAATATCCGAGGCAAATTTTCTAAAAAGGAGGAGCGTATCTCCACCTCGTTCTCGCAGGGCAGGTACGTATATCGGAACCGTGTTCAGCCTATAATATAAATCCTCTCTGAATTTTCCTTTATCCACAGCATCTAGAACATTTACATTGCTGGCGGCTATAACTCGCACGTCCGTCTTTTGGACTTTTGAAGATCCAACTTTAATAAATTCTCCGTTTTCAAGGACTCTAAGAAGTCTAGCCTGGGTGCCCAGAGGCATTTCCCCGATTTCATCTAAGAAAATGGTTCCTCCATTTGTCACTTCGAAGTAGCCCTTTCTCTGATCCAGAGCACCCGTAAAAGCCCCTTTTTCATGGCCGAAAAGTTCAGAGTCGATTGTACCTTCCGGAATGGCTCCACAATTGATGGCTATGAATTGGCCATGTTTGCGGTGAGAAAGCGAATGAATAATTTTAGAGAATGACTCCTTACCAACACCACTTTCACCAGAGATTAATACGGACATTTCTGTAGGGCCTACCTGGAGTGCAACTCGAAGCGCATGGGTCAACTTTTCAGAGTTACCGATAATTTCAAATCGCTGTTTGACGGCTAATATATCTTGATCAGATACGGGTG
>JAAEPI010001178.1 GCA_024232835.1 Cytophagales bacterium | reverse complement strand
GGAGATTGGAGATTGGGAATTGGGAATAGTGAATAGTGAATAGTGAATAGTGAATTGGGAATAGTGAATAGTGAATTGGGAATTGGGAATAGTGAATTGGGAATTGGGAATAGTGAATTGGGAGTTGGGAATAGTGAATTGGGAATTGTGAATTGTGAATTGTGAATAGTGAATTGGGAATTGGGAATAGTGAATAGTGAATTGGGAATTGGGAATTGTGAATTGTGAATTGTGAATTGATTTTTCGCTTTCACTAACATATACCCCCCTGATTTGACAAGGAAATGACAACTTCCTAATCTTTGTCAAAACTCAGGAGGTTAGTAATGAGCAATGAAGTTCGACTATTTAAGGTCGTAGCCAGAATGATCAACAAGTTTTTACCAGGAATGTTAGAAGCAAATCGGGTCACTTTGGCTTATCTGATTACGGGTATTATTGGCAGTAAGGATGTGCAACTCCGCCAAGTGGCCAATAAGGTGGTCTATCCTGGTAAAGAAACCAGCTTGGTTGAACGCTTCCGGCGTTTTTTACAAAATAAAAATATCGTGGTCAAGATTGAGTTTAACCCCTTTATAGAACTAATTTTGTCAGGTTTGAGCCAGAGCCGGCTGGTCTTAGCCATCGATAGCACCAAAGTGGGCGGGGGTTGTATTTGTCTGATGGTCAGTATTGTTTACAAAAGCCGGGCTTTGCCGATCTGTTGGGTTGTTTTCAAAGGCCGCAAAGGGCATAGCTCGGCTGAAATCCAACTGACCTTGATCAAAACGCTGCAATCTTTGCTGCCAACAGACCGAGAAGTGATTATTTTGGGTGATGGCGAGTTCGATGGTAGCGAGTTGGTGTCCTGGTTTGAGCAGCAAATAACTTGGCGTTATGTTTGTCGCACGGCCAACAGGATCAAAATCCGATATCAAGACGAATGGTTGGCCTTGACTGATTTGGATTTGGTTGAGGCAGAGGAGACCTTTTTGACTGATCTTCTGTTTACCCAAACCGGACAAGTTGGCCCGCTCAATATCTTGGTTGTCTGGAACAAAAAAGAGCAAGAACACTGGTTTTTCGTGACCAATTTTAGCAACCCCAAAGAGGCCAAAAAGTGGTATCGCAAACGTTTTTCGATTGAAACCCTCTTTTCTGATGTCAAAGGCCGGGGTTTTAACCTTGACAAAACCCGTATCTGGAAATCGGAGCGGGTCGACCACCTGATTTTTGCCGTTGCCATCGCTTATATCTTTACTGTTTTTCTGGGGGTGGAGCTAATCATGCGCGGCCCCTTTGAAAAATTGTTCCGTACCGACCGCTTTTATCACAGCTTATTTCAGCTTGGGCTAAGTCATCTCAATTATTTGCTCAAATCCTGTTTGCCGATCCCTGAACTTGGCCCCTTACCTCCTCCTGACTCATTTGAACATGTTGTTTTGGCTTGTTGATTTTTTCATCTTGTCAAATGGATGGGGTATATGTTAGTGAATCTTTGATTATACCTCATTCCCCCTGCAAACACTAGCCTCAAACAAAATTCCCCTTCTCGCTTCCATTTCCCCCCATCTAGGTCACTCACCCGCAACCTTTTACCCCCCACCGGCGTCTTACACTTAACCATTAACCATTTACCATTCACCAAAGGAGTCTCAACAATGAAACGTATCATAGCCGCCATCCTAACCCTGCTCATCATCTCGACATACATAACG
>JAAEPI010001177.1 GCA_024232835.1 Cytophagales bacterium | reverse complement strand
TGAATGGATTTCCTATAAGAATTAAATAGGGGAAGCGAACATCCAAAGTTTCTCCTAAAAGTATGTTCCATAGGCAAGAGAACTAGAAATAGGAATAGAAGAACACAAATGGTTGGTTCATATGACTGGAACCAAGTATAACAAATTGGAGTATGACTTCCTCCAATCTAATCTAAGAAATCTTAACCCTGAATCCCATGACATAATCGGATCATCATCAATGAAAAGAATTGATGAGCAAACCTTCCCTCATATAGTAAGAAGCCTCACAAGAAATGCTCACTTCCTAACAAAGAATACCCAATGTAGATCTTGTTCTGAAGCAGGAAGAGATCATAACCCGTTCAGTCCAATATGTGAGGAAAGAATTTTATTCCAAGAAAGGATTGTCAATGGATTAAGGAAATAGATAAGAAGAGATGATCTCCAGAAAATTGATGACATGAAGAATCTAGACGGGAGAATACTGATAATCAGAATCACTCAACTAGCAAATCTCTACCCATAACAGTACCAAAGGATCATGGACACCCTCAACGAAGCAGCTAAACCACTCTAAAGTAAAATCGAAGAGAACATCCAGTTTTATTGGAAAGCAAAGAAAACTGAAAAGAAACAACACAAATACAAAATTCGAAGAGCACAGGAAACTCAGAAGAAGAATGCTTAACTAAGGGTGAGAGAAAATAAACCTAGAAGTGTCAATAGTTCCTCCAATGAAATAAGAACTGCAAGAGAGTAGTAGAAGAGGAAATAAACAAAATAAAAAATTTCGAAAAATTCCGAAAATATTGACACCACCACTGACCAAGCTGGATAGCTAGAAAGCTTCGTCTAACAAACGGTGCACATCGCTGAAGATTAGGGAGGGATCCGACGGTCCCTCGTAAAGTTACCACTTTTTGCTCTTATTTAGGGGTGGGAGATCGTAAGTCACCTCAGATTCTGACCCCAACCCTTAAAGGAAGAGCAGATAGTGTGCTAACATAGAAAAAAGCACTCCCAAGCGGACTCGACCAATTCCCTGGCATCCGATACCAAAAGTCAAGGGAAACAAAAGAATAAATACCCTTTAAGTAAAAATGAAAACAAAGAACCGATTCCGGCGACTACTAACACAAATAGGAAAGCACAAACCCTGAGTTTAGTGAATCCCCAATAGGAGAAAAAGAAAACCAATCTTCCCAAGACTAAACGGTAAAGAGCAGATAAGATAAGCTAGGGAAAAAGAAAAGTGAAAAAACCGTAGGAACTAGCAAAAAATCTCAACCCTGCTCAGGTGAATA
>JAAEPI010001176.1 GCA_024232835.1 Cytophagales bacterium | reverse complement strand
GCGTAAATGCAGGTACACAATTGAAGTGTAAGGCAATGTACACCAATCAGAATGGTGTTGTAGTAGTTGACGATGCACAGTTCGAGTGCATAGCGATATATGCTGGTCGAAGTCGGGTTGTAATGGCTGATATTGCACAATTCGTGTGCATGGCAATAGTTGCCAATTAGAGTCCTTTGGTAATGGCTGATGCCTACCTAAGTAAGTGGCGCTATTGAGGAGCGGCAACTAAACTTTAGGTCAAGGTAATGTTCCAATAGATCCGGCGATGTTAGATATCGATAGATTCGGCGATGTTAAATGTCCAATGTCATCAGTATGTCGCAGAAGCCGATAATAGTCCAATGTCAGGAAAATAAGCCTAGGAATGGTAGTAGCGCCAGAATCCTCTTGATCTAAGAATGGTAGTGAAATCCTCTTGATCTAAGAATCAAAATTATAAATCTAAAGAAAGAACAACACGAATAGGCTTTATGAAGCCGCAGTCATACTTACACAATCAGTCTAAGAGCTGACATGCTGTAATTTCATACCATTCAGACGAAGCATTTTGAAATGCTTTTGTGGCCTTCATCCTGTAAAAGTGAGCAATTGAACATCATAGTTCAGCTCTAATGCGAACCCTTTCCTGAGAAAATAAATAAAAGGATGGTGGATAAAAGAAGAGAATTTTGATGGGGAATTGGTAATGGGAAATGTGGCAATTTGCCTTAAGAAAGTTAGAAATTTTTAAAAGAGTTATATAAATAGTGTTGTTTTTATAAATACTATTGTAAATACTATTGTAAATAAGTTATATAAATACTATTGTACAGGGTTGCTCACCCTGTACAATAGTTCTAGTGTAAGTCCGAACCCACTCCACTAGATC
>JAAEPI010001175.1 GCA_024232835.1 Cytophagales bacterium | reverse complement strand
ATTCGTTCAACACTGCATTCATGTTTTGGCCTATCGGCCACACGAATGCTTAGTTATTATTCTTATATAATTTTATCACAGGACCAATTGTAAGCCCTTGATAGATTATTGTACAAACGACTACTACATAAGTGAGGGTTATGATCACGTCTTTTTCCTCAAAATTCGTAAGAGATAATGTGAATGCTACAGGCAGACCGCCTCGGATTGCTCCCCACGATAATACCGATATGGTTCCCTTATCAAAGGAAAGTCTAGTTGACATTAATTTGATTGGAACAAGAACGCTCAACCATCTGGCAAAAACAACTATAGCAATACCAAAAAAACCTGCTGCATAATAATCCAACCGAACAGGAAGGACTAACATTTGAAAGCCAATGAGCACAAAAATCATGGCTGCAAGGCTTTCTTCCAAAAGCTGCCAAAACTTGTATACGTACTCACCCACCGCACTTTCACCAGTACTCTCGTCTCTGTCGAAATTTCCAATAATAAGCCCCGTCATCGTGGCTACCAACATCGATGAAACAGACAGCAGATCACCCAAATATGATCCACCCATCACTAAAGCTAATGTGACCAAAACTTCAGCTTCTACCACATCATTATCTATGAATTTCAAAAGCTTGTATCCTAGCCACCCAAAGATTAATCCAACCAACGTACCTCCTAACAAGTCTTGAATAAATATCGTTGAAATCTGGGTGAATGTCACCAAACCGTTTTCTGCTTGCTCTTGATAAATATTTACAAGCGAGAAAGCCAAAACAATTGCAATTCCGCCATTAAGGAGAGATTCGCCAGAAATCTTTCTCTCCAACTCTTCCGACAGCTTAAATCGCCTTATTGTCTTAGTCACGGCAATGGGATCCGTTGATGATATGAGCGCGCCGAATACAAGGCAACCGATATAGTTTAAATCGATGCTCAATGTATCCAGTAAATAGTACATCAATGTGCCTATTGTAAGAGTGGATATGAGTACTCCGAAAAAGGACAAGACCAACACTGGAATAAGCTGCTTTCCCAGTTTTTTGAAATCAACTTTAAGAGCTCCTGCAAATAGCATCACACTAAGAACAAATCGATACATGACTTCAGAAAAGTCATACTGCTTGACTTGGTCAGCTAAATGATATTCCGGGAAAAAATACCCAAATCCCATGACCAACACAGACAATAGCAAAGCAAGAAGCATCAGTCCAATGGACGATGGCAATTTCAGAAGGAAATTATTTATGAATATGAATAATCCAGAGCAAAAAATAAGAAGGGCTATTATATCAAATATTTGCATAGATCTGAGTCATTTCTTGAGCGATAACTATTTTATATTCCGTAGGCCACTTCAGCTTTTTTCACTTCCTGTAAGTCTACCACTATTTCCGCGGTAATTCCTCCAAAGACATCACCCTTGCTATGATTAAAGTCAAATAATTTTTTCATCAAACAAACATAACCGTTTCTGAAATTAATTGAATATCTAAGATTGCCTTTGGGTGACCTTATCCTTAATTTTTTCGAAATCAAATTCCTCCAGGAATTTTTTAGCCTCCTTCAAATTCTGAAATTCATAACTGAAGTGATCATTATTATTACTGAAGAGATCTAATTTCACTGTAACAATGTGTTCATCCTGATCCAGTGGATTATCGACCAATCTTCCTACACTGACGTCTTGCCTAATCTTGTGCGAAAGAATGACTGAATTTCTTTTGACTCTTTTACAGTATGAACATTTGTATTCTTTCAATAACTCCCCGTCTTCAGTTTCAGTTACCTCCTTGACGATTTCTTCCTTTTCAAGTTTAAGGGTTTGAAACCCACAACGGTCACACTCAAGCGCGGTTAAATGTCCAGCATATTTTTCAATGATTGTATCTCCACTTCGCTCATCTATCCAGACGTCATAATCCACTGAGAATACGTTCTCTTCAGCTTGCATTCCTTCATCCAAGTAAGCGTCCTCATCTTCTTCACTAAGAAGCTTCATACGATTACCTGTTTTCGGATTTGTTCTTGGCGTATATCTTAATAAACGGAGTTTTTTATGTATCCTGGCTGCCCAAGAGTATTTCAAAATAAGCAGAGCGACATAACTATATAACACTCCAATACAAACGCCAATAAAAAACCTGATGCCGAACCACATTGGTGCTCTAGCGACGTTTTCTACGATCGCATAATTAAAAGCAACAAAAAACGATGCGCCTATAAGAATATGTACCAGTGACAGTCTCTTAATTTCCTTCTGACTGATATGGTCAAATTTTTCCTTCATTGATTTCAATGAAGTGTATTTAATCCTGTAAAGGATGTATAACAATATTGCTAATCCCATTATCCCGTATGCGGGATAAAGTACGTTCTCTTGCCATTTTACCAAAAAATCAAAATACTCTGGATTAATGGCCCTAAATTTTCTTGCTAATTCTTCCATTTCTTTTCTAATTATTTATAAAATCTTGTTCTAACTAAACTCTACACAACCAGTTTCAACAGAGTACATCCCTCCCACAAGACCAACTTCTCCTGACTCTATCATTTCTCTTAATACCGAGCTTTTACTAGTAAGCTTTTCCTTTGAGAATTCAACGTTTTTGCTAGCCACCTGTTGTACAAATTCCTTATTTGCTGATGTCCTATCTACAGTTCCGTTCACTGCATTTACTGCTGGCTGAATTTTATCCAATAAACCAGTCAGATTACCAAGTTTTACATGATCACAAGCTCCTTTGATGGCCCCACAGCTACTATACCCTAAAATGACAATGAGCATAGACCCTGCTACCTTGCAGGCAAATTCCATACTTCCAAGTATGTCTTCATTGATGAAATTTCCGGCAACTCGGATACTGAATATGTCCCCAATCCCCGGATCAAATTTGAACTCAGATGGAGCTTTAGAATCAATGCAACTTAGGATTACCGCAAATGGATATTGACCTTCACTGATCTCTTTTACTTGCTCAAGTAAATTTCTATTTACCTGTAAATTTTTCACAAATCTTTCATTGCCTTCTTTCAGTATATCAAGAGCCAAGTCAGGCGTTAACTGTGTCTGTTTTTCTTTCGTTTGTGTTCTCATCTTGTTATTAACTAGACGTGCATTATTCGTGATTTTTATTTTTAGCAAAACCTTGACAATCAGTAAGATATGGAAGAGTTCTATCAT
>JAAEPI010001174.1 GCA_024232835.1 Cytophagales bacterium | reverse complement strand
ATCTGCAGTGAGAATTACCAGGAAGTTGCAAACTATTTCAAAACTTTGGCGACTAAGAGAAAGATAGATAAACACATTTTGATTGGTGATTTGAATCTTAATGATGTGTTGTGGCCTGAAGGTCAGACATCCTGTAAATTGTATAGCAGCTTCCTGGATTTTCTCTCAGGGGATCTCGGGCATACCCAGCTGATCTGTGATCCCACTCATAAAGCAGGTAAGGTGCTTGATTTGCTGTTCACGAATGTGCCAGATATAGTAACAAATATTAAAATATTGGGCCGTAACGAGGCGTGCTTATCTGACCACTATGGCATCACTTTTAAAGTTAATCTCAATGTTAGATACAGGAAAATGCCTAAAAAGAAAATATTTAACTATAGAAGAGCAGATTGGAATGGGCTGAACTTTGCTCTGAAGCGAGTAAATTGGGATGTTGTGGTTGGGTCTCATGACCCACACACTGCATGGCCACGTTTCAAGCAGGTTTTAGCTAAATATTGTAACGTTTTTATACCTATGAGAAATGTCAAAAGTCAGTTTCAGCCGCCTTGGTATGACTCAGATTGTGACAAAGTTTTACGAAAAAAGGAAAAGTGGAGGGCCAAAGCTAATTCTGAATCTGGCACTGAGTCTGATCTCAACAAGTTCAGACAATTACGTAAAGATTTTAAAAATATTATGAACGAAAAGATGAGACTCAGTGTTGAAGAAGATGATTCCCTTATTTCTAAGAAATTTTGGTCACACGTGAAATCAAAATCGAAATCTACCAGAATTCCTGAAACGGTTCGATACGGCGATCGTTTCAGAAATAATCCTGCCGACCAGGCATTATTATTCAATGAATATTTCTTTGAACAGTTCTCTGAGAGAAGCTCATATGATATAGATATTGACATGGGAGCAGAAAATAACTTTCTGGATCTACGATTTCACGTGTTGGATGTATTTCTGATTTTGAAGGGAATTAATCCTAGCAAAGCTGCCGGCCCTGATGGAATACATGGTTCTGTACT
>JAAEPI010001173.1 GCA_024232835.1 Cytophagales bacterium | reverse complement strand
CTGGACGACTTTACCTCGCTGGCTGAAAAATATCCTAACTTCACCTTCCACCTTTGCCTTTCCCGGCCCAAGGAGGAGGATAACTGGACCGGCCCGATTGGGCATGTCCATGATGTCTTATATAGGGAATACCTCAGAGAGCATGAGGCACCTGAGGATGTCCAGTATTATACCTGCGGTCCGCCGATGATGACCAAGGCTCTGGTTAAGATGCTGACGGAGTTGGGGGGGGGAAGAGGATAGTATCTATAAGGATGAGTTCGGGGGATGATGAAGGTCTTTTTGCTTACTTTTGGGATCAGTTTTTGGTGGTGATTCAAAAAGTATGCTGTTATAAGTGCTTGATCCAGCTTTCTTTCGTGCTTATTTTTATTATGTGTAACATCACCATACCGTGCGGATCACCACCGAAAACTATGTGGATTACTGTCAAAAAATAATGGTGGCGGTAAATTTTTACATATTTTTTTTGCACCCGACAATTACAAGAATAACCTATTTTATTTTTTATTACAATTGATTACGGCAGCATACTTTTTGAATCACCACCCATTTTCGTTCTGCCCCTGTTTATGGCGAAACACTTTAAACCTGCCGGGATCATTGATGGTTGTTTCCACTCGGATGACATTCTGTTCGTTGTACAATTTGACTGAATTCTTATCAACCCAATGGCGAATGCGTATGCCGTCATTAAAATCCGTTATGCGAGTCACGACGGTATCATTGGACCGAGCATCAGGGCGATTGGCCTTGGTCAGGGGGCGGTCAAGATAACGGAGGACACGCGTGCTTGTCCCGATTATATGGGCATGTCGTAACAGCGTATTCATGGGAGCTTGCAAAGAGGCGGAGCTGTCAAAAATAAAATCAGCGGCCCACTCGCTCTGCCATAAAGTCCAATAATACGAAAGATGCGGTCCGAGGATATTTTCCATTCCCGGAAAAACTCGTTGCGAAAAGCCGTCAAGCATATCCGTAAAACGAGTGTTCAGCTGTTCGTCGAGCAGTTGTTGCGCCCTTTGGTAATCAGCAATATGAAGGAATTTGTTGCCATGAGCATGAAAGTCCACACCTTCTTTCT
>JAAEPI010001172.1 GCA_024232835.1 Cytophagales bacterium | reverse complement strand
GCACAACAACGCTTCAAAACAAAACTAGCTAATAATTGCAAATTACAGGGGTTGAACATGTCAGAACAAAACACTATAAAAAAACTTCGAGTATTATTACCACACTGGATTGAACACAATAATAACCATATAGCTGAGTTCAGGAAATGGGAAGGTGAGGCCAAGAAAGAATCCGAGCAAGAAGTTGCCAAGTTGCTGGATCAAGCCATCAGAGATATGGAAGAAACCGGCAAATCACTTTCCGAAGCACTAAAAAATATTGGTGGCCCTATGGAAGGAGGACACCACCATCATCATTAACGAGTAGAGTTACGAGCTATAAACCCTTAATCAACAACACCAAAATTTTCTGATTTTGTATTCTCGGACAGCCTGATTAGGTTTGATCCCAATTGCTCCTGCACTACTAACCTGTTGGCCAAACTTTGGTTTGGGAGGACTTAGATGGATACAACCACCTGCACCTCCTGGGCAACAATAGTCAATTTCCGAATTTGATTTCAATTCTTCCCAAGACTTCGGATTTATATCGGCACGACCACAGATTTATTTGAAAATAATTAAAAATCGAAATTAAAAACCTGGCCCTATTCTCCTACTAGACTCATTATATGATATGCCGCTCCATCATATTCAATTCTTGGCTTCATTGGTGTGAATAAGAGTATAGCAATACTGACCCCCATTCTTACAAGTCTCGTTTTTTCCATACAATACTATCAGTCCTCGTCTCTTCTGTCTTAAAATT
>JAAEPI010001171.1 GCA_024232835.1 Cytophagales bacterium | reverse complement strand
TAAGCCAGCCATGGCTTCGTCAGACCCCGATCCAAATGACGCATTTTACAAGTTGCCAAAGGATCCAGACCCAGATAGATATTACCAATTGGGATTGGTTTTGCAAAAACGAGTCGAGCTGTATTTGAAAGAAACCAAAGAAGAAATCAACACCATGAATAATTTGATAAAGGAGTGCAAGGACGAGATTTTGAATGCCATGCGCTTCAGAGAAAAACAAGATGACAAATCGGCCACAGAAAGAACAAGCAACGCTGAAAAGAAAATCTCAAAAGCTGTTGATTTGGCAGTTTCAATGGCCACCAAGGTTTTGCCTGCCAATGTAGAGTCAATTGAAGGTGATCATTTTTACATAATTATGTTCACCTATGCCATTTAAATCCCGCTCTATGAGAAAATGAAGAACGACTTGAATACCCTAATAGAGCATTGTTCGAATATGCAGGTTGGGGTCTATATAATTTATCTTTGAGCACTACTATAAAACATTCTCATAACAACTACATTCAGCTGATTCTGAGCCGAGTTGTGGAAGCCAAGTGTGAGGGTTTCACTCTATATGAATTAGAGAGGGACTATTTGCACATCACTGAAGTGTTGGCTAGAATGCCCATAATGGTGTTCAATTATGAGAAGCATCACCACCCAGACAATGCCCCACACCCTGATGTACCAATTCTAAATGGTGCACCTCTCGCCGTTCAAATGCAAATGGAGAGAAATTGGTTGGAAGTGAAAAAGGTTGCCAGAGCTGAAGTTGAGGCAGATCATGC
>JAAEPI010001170.1 GCA_024232835.1 Cytophagales bacterium | reverse complement strand
GTATATTTCCTCTTGTGTGTCGGTACGGATGATTGTCAACTCAACCCAATTAACTGAAAGCGCATCATCTCCTCACCGATTGGTCAATAACATCTTAAAATAGATTATTTGCTCTTTCCTCTGTTTTTTATCCATAATCTACTATGCTGACAATAAAATCAACCTTTGTCAGGAGAGTAGAGTGGAAGAGTTGCAGGTCATTATAGAGCGAGTTGACGATATCCCCTTATTGATAGGAACGATGGTCAAAATGGGGTTGGTGGAAATTTTGGATGACCACGTTCCAACTCATTGGAAACAAAGAGCCTTAAGCTGGGGGTGGACAGCAGTGATCTGGTTGTCTTATATTTTATCCGAAGGAGATCATCGCAAATCCTCAGTGGAGCAATATATCAGCAGGATGCAAGATACTCTGGAGAATTTAACCGGGCAGGAGATCAGTGAAGCGGATTTCACGACGGATCGCCTGGCGGTTCTTTTGAAATACCTGAGTCGGGAGTCTTACTGGACCGCAATTGAGCAGGATCTAAGTAAAAGAAGTATTGAGGTTTACGAGTTGTCGACCAAGGTTGTTCGGTGCGATGCCACCACGGTTTCAGGCTATCATGAAGGAAGTGAAACAGGTCTGCTTCAGTTCGGCCACAGTAAAGATGATGCAAATCTTCGTCAGATCAAGCTGATGACCGGAGCCCTTGATCCTCTGGGTATGCCTTTGGCCACCGATGCAGTTTCCGGTGAAAAAGCTGATGATACACTTTATATTCCTGTTATTAAAAGAGTTAATAGCTCTTTGAAGAAGACAGGTGTTCTCTATTGCGGAGATTGCAAGATGAGTTCATTGGAGACTCGTACCTACATACGAACCATCGATAATCATTACTTATCGCCTATTCCTTTGACAGGCAAGACCGCACAGGAGATGGAGATATGGATTGAAGGCGGCCTTTCTAAAAAAATATGTGGGGAGCTGGAGCAGGTTTTTCGAGAGAATGATAAAGGGGAAAAAGTGTTGATCGCTCAGGGGTACGAGCTGAATCGTGATCAGAGTAGTGTTTACGAAGGCAAGGAACTTCAGTGGAATGAACGAATTTTCATAGTTCATTCTCCGGCTCATGCTGTCAAACAACAACGAGGCCTGGAGCAACGGCTTGAAAAAGCACAACTCAAGCTCAATGCCTTGACGCCGCCTCGCGGCAGAGGTAAACGTCAAATAACAGAAGAGCCTGTTTTGCAATCAAAAATTGAGAAAATCCTGAAGACCCACAGGGTGGAAGGATTATTGACGGTTGAATACGAAAAGCAGGTGGAAGAGCATACCAAGTACATTGGGAAAGGCCGTGGATCAAAGAAACGTCCTCAGCGAGTTGTCAAGAAAATTAGATATCAAATCAAAGAGATTAGGCGTGAAGAAGAGTTGGTGGCAGCTAAAAAAGACACCTTCGGGTGGAAGGCTTTTGTTACCGATGTTGATCAGCAAGACCTCAGTTTACAGGAAGCGGTATTATGTTATCGTAAAGAATACCGGGTTGAGCGGGTCTTTGAGCGTTTGAAAAGTCGTTTGAATATCGCTCCATTATTTGTTCAACGCGACGACCAAGTGGCTGGATTAACTCATTTGTTAACTTTAGGAATTCGGGTGCTGACATTAATTGAGTTTGTAGTGCGCCGTTCCTTGAAGCAGGACCAGGCCGTTCTGGAAGGAATGTATCCGGGACAACCCAAAAAATGCACAGCTTCGCCAACCGTTGAACGGATTCTGCAGAGCTTCTCCAATATCTCCCTAAGCATTATTCACTCCGGGGATCAAATAATACGTCACCTGACTCCATTGTCAGGTTTACAAAAGGAGCTTTTGCAAAGATTAGGTATTAGCCCGGAATTATATAGTAATCCTGAAAATAAAAATAATGGGATTTTATTGACCAATCGGTGAGGTAGTGCTGGCGGTTGCGGGTCTTCCGGCTGCTTTCTATTATGCCTTTGACGTCAGATATCCGAATCACTTTGTCGGTGATATGT
>JAAEPI010001169.1 GCA_024232835.1 Cytophagales bacterium | reverse complement strand
TGTGTCCCTATGATAGTTGTAGATTGCTTGCCATTAACCTTTACAGTTACGTTGAAGGCCCGTTTACAGACAAGGCTAAATTTAACTGGGAAAAATTCAGGAAGCATATTGGATTGGCCCAACGGATCATGGATGATATCATTGATCTGGAACTGGAAAAGATTGATGCCATTATTGACAAAATTGTTTCAGACCCTGAAGACAGAGAGATCAAGCAGGTTGAAATAAGTTTGTGGGAGAATATTAAACGTAAAGCTGTTGAAGGAAGAAGAACAGGCGTGGGAATTACTGCTGAAGGAGATATGCTGGCAGCGCTTGGATTAAGATATGGAAGCGAAAATGCCATTGATTTTTCAGTGGAAGTGCATAAAACAATTGCCCTCGAAGCGTATCGCTCCTCTGTGGAAATGGCGAAAGAGAGGGGCCCTTTTCCTGTATTTGATATCAAGAAAGAGAAGGACCACCCTTTCATCAATAGATTGGCGAAAGAGGACCCGAAATTAATTGAAGATATGAAGAAGCACGGAAGAAGAAACATATCTCTGCTTACTATTGCCCCTACAGGCACCACCAGTCTGATGACCCAAACCACATCAGGTATTGAACCAGTCTTCCTGCCTGTCTATAAGCGTCGCAGGAAGGTAAACCCAAATGATAAAGAGGTAAAAGTCACTTTTGTTGATGAGATTGGCGACAGTTGGGAGGAGTATAATGTATTTCACCATAATTTCATTACCTGGCTAAAGGTAAATGACATGGATCCGGAGGAGATTAAAAACTTTGATGATAAAGAGCTCAAAGAACTGGTCAAACGCTCCCCTTATTACAAGGCCACCTCGAAAGATATAGACTGGATGCAGAAAGTCAAAATGCAGGGAGAAATACAGAAATGGGTAGATCACTCTATCAGCGTAACAATAAATTTGCCGACGGAAGCAAAGGAAGAGCTTGTTGGAGATCTGTATATAAAGGCATGGAAAAGTGGCTGCAAGGGCGTTACCGTTTATCGAGATGGATCTCGAACGGGAGTATTACTTGCTACGGATAACAAGGTAGACGAAAAGTTAAAATTCCCTACAAAAAGGCCGAAAGAACTCGATGCGGACATATTGAGATTCAAAAATAATGATGAGTATTGGATCGCTTTTGTCGGTTTGATTGAGGGCAAACCATACGAAATATTTACAGGTCTCAAAGAGGATGATACTTTCCCCATACCGAAAAATGTTTCAAAAGGAAAAATCATCAGGCATAAACTGGAATCCGGAGAAAAAAGATACGATTTCCAGTACATTGATAAATATGGTTATAAAGTAACAATGGGAGGGCTGTCTCATCAGTTTAACAGTGAATTCTGGAATTACGCAAAACTGATTTCCGGAGTGCTAAGGCACGGGATGACAGTAATTGATGCGGCCCATCTGGTCTCTTCACTGCATTTGGATAATGCTTTCATTAATAACTGGACAGCAGGTGTTGCACGGGCATTAAAGAAATATATCGTAAATGGCACAAAGGCCAAGACGGGCCAGAAATGTAATGAATGCAGCTCTTCCAATATGATTTACCAGGAGGGTTGCCTGCTCTGTACAGACTGTGGCTATTCAAAGTGCGGTTAATAACATATCCGAACTTGTAAGAAAGAGGTTGTCTTAAAATAAAGAGACAACCTCTTTTTTTACTTCTTCTTTAGTATCCTTTATGTGGTAGTAAGCGACTTAAATCCTAACTTTCTACCTATTGCCTTTCTGTGTTTAAATCTTTAAAATATTTAGTCAAAACTTT
>JAAEPI010001168.1 GCA_024232835.1 Cytophagales bacterium | reverse complement strand
TTCAATTTATCCATAATGGTACGAGCAAGACCCTCTTCTTCAATCTGCTCAGATACGTACCACTGCATGAAATTTTGTGTTGTATAGTCCTTCTCATTCAAACAAACATCAACCACATTGTTTATTGATTCGGTCACTGAAATTTCGTGCTCCAGAAGGGTTTTGAAAATTGTCTGAATGGAATCAAATGACACAGGAGGTTGAGCTAGTGCAGGGACTATGGCATGTCCACCTCTTTCGTTTACAAATTTCACCAATTTAAGCGTGTGCATGCGCTCTTCATCTGAGTGCTGGTAGAGAAAAGCGGATGTACCATTTAAACCCTCAGTCTCTGCCCAAGATGCCATAGCTAAATAAAGTTGAGAAGATTCGGCTTCTAACTTAATTTGATTGTTGAGCGCTTGCTCTACAGTTTGGTTTAACATGTTGGTACTTTTGTGTGATTAATTGAATTTCTCTAAAACCTTATCGACCTCCGAATCTGGGTCGGCACAGGCATCTCCTGACTTCACAGTTTTGCCACAGTATCCACAAGTGGCCCCCTCCTTGTTTAGATATGGACTTTGAGACGCACATGTTCCTTTGAACTCTCCCTTTTTAAGGAAAATCAAACGAACGGACATTAGCATGAAAAATACGCCGACAAATCCGATTCCAAGTAGTACTGTAGTCATGTCTGCCATTTATTTATAAAATCGTTCGGGTTTATTCCTGATTGTTTGAGAATTGCCCTGAGTGTTCCTTCCGGCATATCACCTGGGTGGTTTGGGATTGTTGTAAATAATCCAGTTTGCTCGTTCTTCCATATTTCATGACTTCCTGCTGCCTGCCTATAAAAGGTGAACCCAAACTTCTTTAGCCGTTTGACAATTTCTCGATAACTATGTCCTGACAGTCGTCCCACTATCAAATACCAACCACAAGTGGATAATCGAATTCGTTTCCAAATTCGGTAAGCAGTATTTCAGCACTTTCTTCTTGTCCTTCAAGTAGTTTTTTCGCAACATCTCTGGCTATTTCCAGTGTCTCAGAAATTGTTCGTCCCTGTGCGACCAGACCTTGCAATGAGTTCGATGTTGCTAGGTAAAAGCCTTCAGGCAATTTTTCCAAGTGAATGTCGATCTTACGTTCCATGTTACAAAGTTAGCAAGTTTCCTCAATGCACCCCTAACACGGAGTAAGCAACCTTTTTGTAGATCATTACTCTAAAGTTTTATTCAGGGGTTACTTTTAGGGCAAATCGGTTTTATCAAAACAAACTACTCCATAGTATGATTCCCAATCGTCGACCGAAAACAGTACCTGATCCTATGCGTCAAGAAAAGCTTGATGCCTTCGATAGATTATTGACTATCAT
>JAAEPI010001167.1 GCA_024232835.1 Cytophagales bacterium | reverse complement strand
GAAAAGCATAGCACCGCTATGGTTAAGGACATAACTCGAACGAAGTAGCTGATTCACAGTTATTTTGGATCGGAATAGAATTCCTATTGCATATTTCGGGTTAAACATCTCGGTGATGAATTTTGATGACTCGCTTTTTTTTACTAAGGTTCGTGAGGACACGAACCAAGGCGAAGAAGGCATTTCGCAAGGGCAGTTAGCTGAACTTATGCAGATTCATTCTGCACATATCTCACGTTACGAGCGTAACCAGACCGTACCTTCTGTGGATGTGGTTAAAAAGTTTGCTAATATTCTCGAAGTATCTGCCGATATACTCATTTATGGCACTGAGGACGAAAAGGCTAAAAGTAAGATTACCGATACTGAACTGCTTAATATGTTCTCCAAAGCCCAGCAGCTCAATGACCATGATAGAGATTGTGTAAAATCTCTAATCAAAGCCTTTCTATTTCAAAAGGATATGCAGAAGCAATTGGCTAGTTAATTAAGCTCCTTAATTCTGTTAATAAGAATATCAATTCGATAAGCAATCTTTCCTACAATGTCCTTTCTGTAGTCAACTACGTATAATTTTTCCTTCAACCATATCTTTTGATATCGAGTTGGAAACTTTGACCTTTGCTTATGTGTAGGTTCTTCATAACAATCCTCTAATAAATCCTGAAGCGATATTTCTAACATCGCTAAAAAATCAGTCAACAAGTCATTAGGGATTTCTATACTCTCACTGAAAGGAATTTTGTTTTGCTTTGCAAAACGTAACAAGTAAGAATACAGATAATCGAATAAAAAACCTTTACTTTCAACAGTATCTTGACCTATTGTTAATCTCTCTATCATGCCTCAGTTATTCATACAATACTCTCTTTGTTGCTGACGGGGGTACTTGACTAAAAATATCTCCACTACCCTTATAAATCGAAAGTGTCGCATCACCAACATTAACGCCATTAGATTTAAAGACTCGAAGAAAATTAAATGTCTCACCCGCATCTGGAACATAATGACCAGAAAGGTTATTTATATCCACTAGTTTCCCATTACTGAATTTTAATTCACCAGCAGCAAGAACATCACTTCCTTGAGACATAAACGAATGCTTTCTACCTACAACAATCTCGCCATTAGCCTTCACTATGTAATCCCATTTTCCAGCTACTTGTGTATTACCGCTAACTTCAAGAACTCCATCAACATATCTACCCATTACTGACCCATCTGAAGATATTGGTAAATCATCCATCTTGATCTTTGGAAATAAATCAAGCGTATTACCCTTATTAGATATTTTCAGCCCCTTTAAAAACTCATCTTGATGAGAACTTAAACCTTGTAGTTCATTCTTCAAAACATCAGGATTAATTCCCTTTGCTTTTATAAAATCATCTACTGTCGTAAGGTGATTAATATTCTTTCTCAGTACATCATCTACCCCCGCATCATCCGCCACCTTCCACGCGTTGACCAAGGCAGGATTTTCAATCAATTTAATCCTTAATTGCGCTCCAGTTTGTGGGTCGATATCATCAATCAATTTCCTGAGAATATCATCATCAACTATTTCATCAAACTTTTTAAGTAAACCGGAAGGCAGTCCGTCAAGTTTAAGTCCTAATCTCTCCGAACGAACAACTAATCTCCCAATGATGTCCTTATTAGTTTTGGTTAATGCTCTTAAGCCATCCATCCACTTGTCCAGTTTGGCAACCTTCGCGAACTGACCAGCAAGAGGCACAAATGAACTAACTACTGGTACCACCAGTAATCCATGTTTGTACCTGGCCTCATTGGTAGTTGCATTCAACTCTTCTAAATAAATACTGAACTCTTCCCAAAGTTTTTGGTACGTTTCCAAAGTGGAAATCAGACCAAAAAATTCATTAATAGGCTTAATTATCTTCTCTTGCTCATCACATGTCTCACTCACATACTCACTAAGCTGGCTGAGAATATTTTCTCTGGATGTGTCATACTCCTTTTGAATCCAATTGGCAATAAGATTATCGTGCAGTTCTTCATCAGAAGCTAGTCTATCTAAAACTTCTCTATAGCGCTCTTCAATATTATCTTTGACCCCTGATTCACATATGGATTGCCAAATAGCATACGCAACCAGAGCTTCGTAAATCCTTTCTGGTGCGTCATCAAGTAACACAACAAGATCAAGAATACCTTGGACTTCTTGATATCCTCCATCAATAACACCAGCGATGAATGCACGATCCGTAACTCCATAATATTGGAATGCAGAAATGTCTGTCCCTTTCCATAGGCAGTAAGGAACAATTCCTTTTCCTTCATAACTTGTGAAACTCTCATCAATACAATCTTGGTATAATTCAACTATTTTCTGAATTTTCAGAAAGAAATCATGAATAGGTCCGTCTGGTCCAATTGCGAGTTTGGATTGTAAGTACAAGTCTTCAAAAAGAAGTTCTTCGACATCCTCGTGACATGTTATTAATTTAGCCTCTCCAATCTCTGAAAATATTTGATCAGTATTTTTAAACTCCTGAACGTGATCCAAATTCGTTTGATAATAAATATTAGATCCACAGCCATCCACATATCGGAACAAATAAACCGGGTCCGCATCAACTGATTCATTACTAAAATATTGAACAGCATATTCTTCTTTAGATGGTTCTCCATCCAAATAATATCCCTTAAAATCATTTTGCTCAAAAACGGCATAATACGTTTTATCTCCAATCTTAAAACCTGGAGCAGTTCCATTGGGTATTTGGTTCCAAACCGAGCCAAAAGCTACTGTTCGTGTTATGTCTGCATCTATTCTAAATATTTTCCAATCTGGAGAAAAACAGTATTTGCCTGCAATCGCCCCCTCCTCTTCATCATCAAACAAACTGATCACCCATTTTGGGTCATGGATCTGATCCCACTGGTACTTGCGGAGCAATGTTCCATTGCTGTAGTCCATGATGTTCTCAGTCTCTCCTTCGTCGAGGTTGGGGAATTCTTCCCAGGTGTGAGCCAGACGGAAAGCTCCATGCCCCAGCTCGTGGGCAAGGGTGTGTAGCTCGCTATCGAACATAAATCCATACTGCTTCTTACGTGGCATGTACCCTCCAAAATCCAATGAATTATCTGCTTTTGTATAGAGCATGTAGTACTTGTCACTATCCGGTGACAGCTCTTCTTTTACCAGCCGGATCATGGCCTTTGCTTCATCTGTGTAGGTGGAGAGGTCGTTGTTTTCTCCCAGATAGAGGTTGTTGTTACCGTTCAGATCCCAGCTATCGTCAATAGTAACAGATGCGGTGGTTACCTTCCAGTCCACCATGGCAGAGCCGAAAATATCGTTGAGGTAATCCTCTGCCTCACCTGCTGAGGGTGTAGCTTCATTATTAACGCTTACCAATACTACATTTCTGGTTTCACCGCTGTAGGTCACTGCTGCGGCTATGCCCACGGTATTTCCCTCATGCAGGGCTTTCAGCACCTGGCCTTGCAGCGGATCTGCTGCCGTCAGGGTAAGCTCCCAACCTCCGTCAGTGCTTTCAGCCTGGATGTCCTGTCCTCCATAAGTGAAGGTGATTTCGTCCTTTGGCACCTGGCTATCCTGCACCCAGTTGGCAATAATGGTTGCAGACTGTCCTGCATTTATCGAAAACCAAGGGCCATAATGAGACTGGCCATCGGCTGTTTCTATTTTGAAATAGTTAGGCTCTATCGCCAAATGTCCCGGTCCCTGATCCAATCCCACGCCTCCACTTACAAATTCAACCGCAACGGTCTGCGCCGTATCCATATTAGCGGCCTGTCCTCTTTTAAGGTCGGCTCTTTTCTTAATTGCCTTGGATTTGGCTACCTGCTTGGCTGCCTCCATGATATTCCCACTTGCAACTGCCGCCACTGCATTATGTGCAGCCTCTTTAGCTTCTTCCTGAAGGTCATCTGCATCCATCTCTTCGGAGATGATATCTGCATATTCGTCCTCAGTGAACACATCGGTATTCTGAATTTCTTCAACAATGGCATTGATGCTATCCATTGCTTCCTCGCTAAAATCGAGGATATCATCTATATCCTCACCCAAGTCCGCCACATCATCAAGCAGGTCGTTAATATCATCCAATTGTTCGTCGGTCAATGCTTGCACCGTCAGGCCAGTGAAATTCATAGACCCGTCATACATACGGTACTCATCATTTACCTTAATACCTGTGAAAGCTGTTCCCATCTTCACATTGTTCATCATTGGCATCACCAGTTGGCCAGTACCGCTAAAGGTGCCATTCCCGCCGGATACCTCCAGCAAGCTCACATCAAAGTCACCCGCCTTGATCACATCACCACGCTTAAGGGATGGAAGCGGATTGGTGTTGTCCAGGTTAAATTCATCCGGTGGGGTGCCACAGGCAAAATCTGAGTCGATCTCAGCTTCAGTTTTGACACGTTCCGTATCTGTAAAGGCACTACTCGTGAAACCACAGGTTCCGGCAAGCTGAATGTCATAGTACGTGTCTGGTAGCAGACCTTCAATTATTAATTCATTGAACAGCACCGACTCTTCGCTCCACTCATCGTCACCCTGCTGGCGATAGCGAATCACATATCCGGAATGGATGCCGTCATCGTCCCAACTGGTCTGTAGCTTTCTACTGCTGGCCTCTATTGTGAGCCCATCCGGGGATACGCACTCATCTCCATAGGTAAATGTGAACACTTCACTGTATCCATCATTTCTAAACAAATCCATCTGCTCAATGCCCACCTTGCTTTTGGCTTGTACTCGAAAGGCGTATTGTCTGCCACGAACTAAAGCCGGTTCTGCAGGGCCATATATCAATGTGGTCGCAAATGTGGTTGTTTCGTAAATGGGCGCTGTTGTGAGCATGGCATCATTGGGGTTTCGTCCCTTTGGCCAGATTTCTACCAATTCAAAATCATATTCAGTGCTGAAAGCCGAATTGGGTGAACCCGTATGTCGGGGTGTCCATTGAAACCGAATATATTGGGGGTCAGAGGGTTCCAATTTTTCTGCCATCTTTGGCAGATTGATCATTGGAGGGTCATTGAGGATCAGCCATGCGGTGACACAGGTCGTGTTGGAAATTTTTACGTTGCGGTTGTACTCTAGCACTTCAAAACAGAACCTGTAAACACCCTCGGGCAAGGCACCACCAGAATTAACATATTGTCGTGAGCTCATCCCTTTAAAAATCAGGTTTTCAGGTCTGAAGTAGGGCTCCAGATCGGCGGCTATTAATCGACTATTGAAGCCACTCAGCAGAGAAAGCCGTGGTGGCATATAGTTAGGGTTCGTTTCTATACGTATGCCCTGACCTTCGATGGTCACTCGAAGTTGCGCATCCAGCTGGGTTCTGGAAATATCTGTGAGGATGACATTCAGGGCCATCCGCTCTGAGCCAACAGCTACATAGTCTGGCAGGTTTACCGAATAGGGTGGCGTGATCTGCAACGCCGACTGCACGGGATATACCTGCGCGCAAACACGTGTAATCACCAAGGTGAGGAACAAAACTGTTGTAAAAAAATATTTCATATATCTCCTATTAGTTATAAAAACCCAAATCTTAATTTTAGCTTTTGGCTGTTAGCTGCTAGCCTTTAGCTGTTGGCTGTTAGCTGTTGGCTGCTAGCCTTTAGCTAATAGCCAAAGCGCAAATTCCAAATTCCAAATCTCAAATAACAAATCTCAAATCCCAAAAGCTAAAAGCCAAATCCCAAATCCCAAATCCCAAAAGCCAAATCCCAAAAGCTAAAAGCCAAATCACAAATCACAAATCCCAAATCCCAAAAACCAAAAACCAAAAACCAAATCCCAAATCCCAAAAGCTAAATCTCAAATCCCAAAAGCCAAAAGCTAAATCTCAAATCCCAAAAGCCAAATCCCAAAAGCCAACAGCCAACAGCCAACTCAAATCACTCCTTACTAAAAAAATCACTCTTGCTAAATGAATAGCTATAGCCCAATGTGGCGGTGAATTCCGTAAAATTGGAAGCTGCCGTCTCACTGGACTTGGTAGATCTTTTCACTGTTGTAATTCCCAAATTAAAATTATGCTTCTCCTTGAGCACATATCTTCCACCCAGCCTCAATGAAGCAACACTCCCCTGCGATTTCCCATCTGTTCTGGACTGATTCCAGCTTGCTCCTGCTGACAGATTCATTTTATTTTCTTTAAGCGATTTGCTGAATGATAGCGATGGGCCAAGCGCCTCAGAAGTGATTCCTGCTGTCTGGCTATTGTTATAATTGAAAGAACCGGAGATATTTATTTTTGTTGGCACAAAGCTTACGCTATAATTTCCTGACATTAGGTAGAAAACATTGCCCCCTGATTGCTCCAGGCCACCTTGCTCATCTTTTGCTCCCTGATAGGTTAGGTTCAAACCCAGGTTCTTCCGTTTTGTCTCTGATTGTAGCAATACATAATTGCCCCCAAGCGTAACACTCTGTGAAATCTGCTTGAAGTCCAACGTATCCAAATTGTCATAGGGAGTAAGTTGATTGATGTCTACAAATTGAGATCTAATGTTAGTATAGGTTTGGAAATTTGAGTAGGACGAATTCAGGGACAATCGATTGGAAGGAGTATAGGCCAGTGAGCCCGATCCCACGACCCGTTTCATCGTATTGATCGCCTCACCTTTCAGATTGTCTCGTTGCACCCCACCAGTAGCACTAAGACTCACCTTTCCTCCAAAAAGCGATTTGGAACCGTTCAGGGTTACATTTTCCAGATCATTAACAAAATAATACGCTCCGTGTGAACGATACCCCGGGTCCACCCGCTCATAACCGACACCTATGGTGTAGCCATTGCCTGTGTAGTTCGTTCCGATTTTATACGCATCATAAAAAGCGGTGGTACTATTGGCTTTGAAAATGGATCCGAAATTTCCAAAGAACTTATTGGCAACCAGATCTTGTGCTCCCAGTCGGGTGTCTTGAGTAATTGCACTCATTGCAAAATCAATAACTACAGAAAACCTACTGAACAATTGTTGATTGACGGTCAGGCCGAATACCAGATTTTGTTCAGGCTTCACCGTTACCGAGTCTATCTCTTCAAACGAAACTGACGATTTCAAATCTTTACCCCTAAAAATGGACAAGTCTATAGCCGTACTTTCATGACTATATGAAATTTTTGTTCCATACCCCATTCGCTGGTACACTGCTTTCTCAGGATTTAGCGTGTCTGGTTGAATGGCCTTGCGCAAGCGACCATGCATCACCGATGTTTTGATTTTCCCAACTGTACCCTCCAATCCGGCTCCAAAGAAAAGATGACCCGCAAGGGTGTAAGGAGAAAAGTTCATGCTTGTATAACCTAGGTGGCCTGTGAAGCCTTTGTATGTGGGGTGCAAACTGTACTGATTGAAGGGCTGGCTAAACGATCCTTGTTGATTAGAATAAGTGTATGACAAAGGAACCGACCAACCGTAGAAACCGAAGGTGAGATTTCCAGAAGCAAAAAAGGTATAAGGATCCCGCCTGCTATCTATTCCAATGGCTCCATAGCCAATCTGATTGAAAGATAATGAGCCATTAATTGTTAATGGGTTGGGTTTCCCGATGGATGATAAATCCTGAGCTGAAACCATGCCCACGATCATCAATCCTGCCGATATCAATAGTAGTTTTCTCATCTTATCATCAGTCTAAATACTTTCTGTTCATTGCCCGCCTCGGCCTGGATAAAATACATGCCCGGTGTTAATCCTGTGCCATCTATCCTAAGCTCATACTCGTCTGCTCCTGTAAAGTCATCAGAATAAGGAACCGTATTCCCCGAAAGATCCACCAGCTTGATGCTTGCAGACCGCTCTTTATTCAATTTGAGAACTACACTAAACTCCCCACTCGTGGGGTTCGGGTAGGCCGAAAGGCTTTTGATCGCTGATTCCTTCGGGGCGTCAAAGCGTAAGCTCGACTCCTCTTCTTCCTGGTATTCGCTGATCGTGATGGTCTGCTCATAGCTGGCATTGCATCCGGCCAGCATACATGACATGCCTATAGAAAATACACCTGCCTCATCAAAGACCACTTCAGAATATTCCTCATCAGAGGTAAGTATGCGTGCCTCTTTGGGAAGTGTCCACGTCAGGTCATCGGGTATCGGCCAGCTAATGTCGATAATCACCAACGTGTCTCCCACGTAGGCCTCTGCGGCCACTAGAAAATCTGCCGATAGCAACTCATCGTCTATCACTACTTCAAAGGATGCTTCTACCGGACAGCCGTTCAAATCAGTAATTGCCAGCTCGTAGGTGCCCGGCTCGGTCAGTGCTGCTGATTCCTCTTCGGAGGAAAATCCATTCGGTCCTGTCCAACTATAATCAAGGGCTACAACAGGAGAATAAGCCACATAGGTCTGTCCTGTGCATATAGAAATATCAGCTATAATCAAGGAGGTTGCTGTCGGATCAGTGATCGTCAACTCTTCGG
>JAAEPI010001166.1 GCA_024232835.1 Cytophagales bacterium | reverse complement strand
GCCCATAAAATTATAAGTTTGGGCCACATCCCGGGAATGGTTCCGAGACTGACAACAATGTATACATGTTCAGTGCAAAATACTATGACATAGAAACAGGGCTGATTTACTTCGGATACAGGTATTATATTATGGAAATTGGAAGGTGGTTGACGAGGGATCCTATGGAGGATCGAGATTCTCCGAATGTTAATCTTTTTGTTCACAATAATCCAATAACATCAATAGATTGGCTTGGCATGCTTACCTGGAATAATAATCCGACTATGTGGACTGTAAGTACTATAGTTTCCAGAGGGCTATCATTTGGGTCAATTAGGAGGTGGGAGTTTACTCCGTCAGACATGGCTATGACAGTTCCAAGGATGAGAATAAATTTTGACTGTTGTCCGTGTGCATTATTCTTCTGGAAGCTCTGCCCATCTGGAATAACAGTGAATTTTAAATCACAAGTCTATATCAGACCATCGTATCCGTCAGCAGATGAGGAAGCGTGGGTACGAAGATGCGAAATGGACCATGTAACTGATTATACAGATTGGGCAAATTCAATTGGCAAGCCTTTAGCCGAAGAAACTGAAAAAGCTCTGTCCAAACGATTATGGTGGACACAAGATAAATGCGGAACTGATATCAGAAATGCTATGCAAGAAGCTATGATACCCTCAATTGTCGTCGAGGCTATGTTACCGTCTATTGAAAAACATGATCGCAGTGGGCGACACGATTGGTATTCGACGAATAAGAGACCATAACTTAATGACAAGCACAAGCCACTGAACAGTGGACTCCCAAGGTCTGCCTAGACCAAAGAAAATGCGGAACAGACTGATCTGATCATAAAAATCCAGATATCTGCCAAGAACTTCGTGGTGCTGACCAATGGCCATCGCATTGGCTGATTACAGATTCAAGCAGGTCATGGGAACGATCTTGGCAGCTTCTTCTGCGTATTCATAAAATATTTTACGGGAGGACAGCCGATGAGCATGAAGACACTAATCACCATCATATCCATTAGTTGCTCCTTACTATTTCAGGGATGCAAGGAATGGCATAAGCAGTGCCCTGTCTGTGGTGGAATGCCGATTTCAACTTTACAAATAAAGGATGATCGGTCTAAACCGAGCAAGAATATTGCTGTGTGGAATAGAAGTATATGCGGAAACTCTCTATTTGAAACTTACTCTACAATTTGTCAAAAAGATTGGTATGCATACAGCCCTTATTTCGAAACATGGACTTTGGTTTTAGAAAATCCAGACGGTTTCAGCAATAAGTTGAAAGAAGGAATATACAGTTTCCCTTTACCAATTGTTCAGAATTTGAGGTCATTGACGGTCTATCGGCAAGTTATTGGCAGAAAAAGAACTGTCCACTCAATTAGTTTTTGGTGTGAAACTGACGAAGACTATTTTAAGAAAATTGAAGCATATTCAAAAAAGAACCGGTTAAAGCTTAAAATTGATCGCAATAAGATAGAAGGCCAATCCTTTTTATCGGCAGAATATGAAGAAGAAAAATAAGAGAAGTGAAATTGGTGTTAATAATTATCAGTTGTACATCTATATTAATCAGTTGTGGTAACCCATATCGCCACATGCTTAAGATAACACTTATTCCTGTAGATATTCAGAGCACAAAAGGTTTTTCCAGACACTGGTCTGTTGACGGTAAATCGGCATGGTTTAAGCCGTTTACCTATAACGTACTGGTGTTAGATGAAAAGAAAAAAACATTTTCCAAAATTGTCGGTCTTCCAGAGGAATATGGTCCGGTTATTGCTGTCGGATGGGAAAATGATATCAGATTCTTTGTTCATTGTTCGCCGGGTGAGGACTATGGAACTATGATATACATAGACGTAGATAAGGGCATAATTACAGAAATCAAGCATTGGGGTGCATCATAATTCGATATATCCCTCTCTATTTGGAGAAGGGAAATGGAGGGGAAATGGGTCCATCTTGTAGGGAAAATTGGGGGGAAAATGGAAAATTGGGTAATGGAAAATTGGGTCGGACCAAGCTAACCAACAGGAAATTCATTAAAAACATTCCAATCATAGGTGTTTTTTGGGGCAATATCGCATTTTTCAGCATCAAAAAGAGCATTATAGGATTCAACTTCTTCTGCTTCAATAATTTTGCGCCCTCCTGCTTG
>JAAEPI010001165.1 GCA_024232835.1 Cytophagales bacterium | reverse complement strand
TGAATTCATTTTAAGTCTAATGCTTTTCTTCCGAAATGCAATGATTCAATCTCCAACCATTTATTCAGATAGAGTGGATGCGACTCCATAAAACTAAACCCAGATTATTCATTGGCTATTTGACATGGGCTAAAAACTTTACTTCAATTTAATTGATTTCTTTTTTTGCAGCGCTTGTGCTCAGAGATACAACTAATTTCAAACCTCTTTCAATTGCTACAATTTCTACACTCTCGATCATTTCCCTTCCCAGAAGTCTCTTAAGCTAACCAGATCTTTAAATTCATTCTCTTTTGACGTTTTACATTTCAAAATCAGCTCGATCCGACTCTCTTCTCCGCTCCATTGAAGAAATTCTAGCTCATCTTCCTCCTGACGCTTTCCATTCGAAGAAATTACTTTTTCCCTCTCCAATATGACATATTCAATACTTCCATTCGGATTAGGATAGAAGTATAGAGTTACCAGCAATTCGTTCTGGTTGAAATAGGAGAAGTTGAGCGTTGCATTTAATTTGCTCCCCTTTTTGTAAATCCTCTTGGAGGTTAGTTTTAGTTGAGAAAAATAGTTATCAAATTCTATTGCGTCAGATATTTCGTCTAATCCAGCTTGAGCCAACCCTAAAGCTTCAGAAGGTGTTTCAAGGTTCACATATTCGATCTGTCCGGTCTTGTTGACAAGGTCAATAGTGACGATGGCCTGCTCCGCCACAAAAGAAGCATTGACACCAAACAGCGTGGCGAAATAGAAAAATATATCATTTATGGATGGAATCATTTTTGCTCGATTTAAATTTTCAATCTAAAACCAAAAACTTGAAGATCACTCTGTATGAAATCCAAATCTTCAGATCTTTTAAACCCCACTTTTTCATACATTTTACAAGCCACCTGCATGACAATAGTTGAATGAACGACCATTTGATCTTTCTTTTCAACTTTTGCTTGCTCGATGCAGCATTCGTCAATAGTTTACCCAAACCTTTGCCACGCGTCCCTGGATCTACTGCCAATAACCTGAAATCAGAGGCATTCTTTTCTTTTGTTGCGATTCCACCAGAACCGTAGTATTTCATGTCCCCAAAATACACAATAGCACCCCCAATTTTCCCACTTATGGGTACGGCTACTAATAAATGCGTATTCTGATTTTTCGTTAAGTTCCCGATATCAGCAAACATTTTATAATAATCCAGTTGTTCGATGAGGTTAGGGAATCCATCAAGTTGAGAAAAAACCTCCACTATCAACTTGCCAATTGATTCGAATTCGGAAAATGAAGCATTTCTGATTATGGAATTCCGATTAGTCACTCGATTGCAGTTTTTCTGCCAACCAAACTGCAATTCGCTCAGCTATTCCAATATTATCTTTTAAAATGTCGCTGGCATGTTTGGATCCCGGGACGATTATCAATTCCACTTCTTGGCTATTTTCCTGTACAGATTTAGTAATCTCCTTCAGGTATTGGTCGTTTTTTGAAACTATAAATAGCCAGGGTATTTTGCTCGAATCGATTCGCATTATAGACTCATCGCCAAAAGAACCAGGAGACAATGCGGCATAGGCCTGAACATAGCCATTCAGACGACCTGCTTCGGCCATCTCCTCACCACTATAACTACTCCCAACTATAGCCAAACTCGTTGAGTCAATGAGTGCATGGGACTTTAAAAATTGAATAGCAGCAATTACGTCCTTCTCTGCATCCCAAATAATTGGATCTGGGTGTATTTCTCCGGGCTTAAATTTCCCAAGATTAATACTTTCACCATGCCCTCTTAGATCAAGTCGTAAGGAGGCGATTCCTCGCTGGGCTAAATGTGAGGTCAAGTTTTTATAAACCTCACGATTCCCAGCTGCCTTGTTCAATAGCAGAACTGCAGGAAACGAACCTTCTGAATTTGGTAATACTAAATCCCCAATTAACTCCCATCCATCATTTGTGACGGTGACCTGGATTTCAACGTGTGATGTTTGAGCATATGAAATGCCGTTCAAGACCATAATAAAGATTAGGAGGGCTAGACGAAATAGTCTGGGAATAGTCATAGGAGATCAGGTTCGTCGGTGAGAAAATAACCAGTGAGGTATACGAAAGTTGATTCATGAGGTTATTCAAGAACGAACACCGTCCTGCATCACCTTTTTCATCACATTCTTGCCAGTCATTGCAGCAGTAGTTAATACACCAGATAATAATGCTGCTGCTACTCCTGCTGTCACAATATCCTGGCCAGTGAGATAGAAATTTTTGATAGGCGTTCTGGGTTGCAGAAATTTCTGATGAAAGCGATCAGGGGTATGATCAAGCCCGTAAATTTCTCCCTTGTCATAATTCACGAAATGCTGAGTGGTGAGCGGCGTGGACAGCTCGTAGTAGTCAACCTTTCCCTTAACCTGTGGCTGCTGTTCGTAGAGCACCTCCAACAATCGTTGAGAAATCTTTTCTTTCAGCGCATCATATTCATCACCTCGCTTCATCCATCGGCTACCTTCCCATTTTTCAAATAATTCATAAGGTACCAGAGTAAGCACATCAATTGTGCTTTTCCCGGGGTATCGATTGCTCCAGTCTGGATCTTTGGCAGCAGGAAAGGAGAGATAAACTAATGGGAATGGCTCATTAATATTTTTCAAATACCGATCCACGCAGGCATCATGATCACCATCTTCTGGGTATACCCATAGGTTGGGTTTGGATAATCCCAGTTCTTCAGGTGTCCCATTCAAACCAACGTACAGACAAGCGTGCGCTACTGAGCGATTCACTTTTTGCAGATTATCTTTCAAGCCATGTTTGGTGATCACAGCATCTGGAAGCAATTTGTTGTATGTGGTCATCACACCTGCACCACTCACAATGTTGTCAGCATTAAGGACTTTGCCATCAGCCATTTTCACACCTATGGCTTTGTTATTTTCAATCACCACTTCATCTACTTCGGCACTTACCAAAATCATTCCGCCAGCTGCTTCTATCACAGGGTCTATGGTTTCTACAATTCGTGATGAGCCTCCAACAGGAAAGCTGCCTCCACTGAAATAATGACGAGCAACGGTAGCATGCATAGCGAAGCTGCTTTTCTTTGGTGTCAGCCCATAATCACCATATTGGCCAGAGAGTACTTTTATCAATTCTTTATTGGAGGTTAGCGAGCTCAGTACTTCATGGGTAGTTCGGTCGGAGTATTTGAAAAATGGCTTACGCATAGATGAGCCTAAGACTTTTCTAGCCAATGGTGGCATGGCCTTATCCATAAAGTATTTCTGGATGGTCTTTGTAGTACTAAAAACAAGTCGAACGTATTCTTCAATCGCCTCTTTTTCCTCGGGGAAATAGCCAATGAGTTTTGCTTTGAATTTTTCGACACCTTTAACCAGGTCGTAGGTCTTATCTCCAATGATGATCCGATCATATACATCGCCCATGTCTGCCCACTTGAGCTCAGAGTTGGTAACATAGTCGAATAACCGCTTGACCACACTATTTGGTCGTCCTACTTCCCCGATGTAATGAATCCCAACGTCCCACTCATATCCTTTTCGTTTGAATACATGCGTAAAGCCCCCAGCCGTATAATGGCGTTCCAGTACGAGGACTTTTTTACCTTCTTTTGAGAGAATTGCTGCAGTTGTCAGGCTGCCCATTCCCGACCCGATTATGATAGTGTCATAGTGATCGGCAAGTTCAGGTTTTTGTTTGTAGGATTGAATCATGGGCTAAAGGTAGGCAACTACTTTTCGCAATGCACATTATCCCTACGTCCGAAACATTTTCTAAATTGGGCAGAGCTTACGAAATAGACCTAATTGAAAACCTAACCAACCTACGCACATGGATTACATCGTACTTTCTATCCCGATTTTCTTTATTCTCATCTGCATTGAGGTGATTGTTTCTTCAATTACAAAATCAAAAGTGTATCGTTTTGAAGATGCGATTACAAATATCAGTTGTGGAATAATCATGCAGGTGATGGATGCATTTGCCAAAACTGTACTGATTGTCGGGTTCGTCTATTTGTATGAAAACCATCGACTGTTTACCATACCCGATAATGCGCTAACCTATATCTGTTTGTTCATTGGCGTTGACTTCTTATACTACTGGTTTCATCGGTATGCGCATGAAATCAACCTGTTTTGGGGAGCGCACATCGTGCATCATCAGAGTGAAGATTACAACCTCTCAGTAGCCTTGCGGCAATCATCATTTCAAATGTTTGTAGGCACGATTTTTTACCTGCCCCTAGCAGTAATTGGTTTCAATCCAATTGCTTTTGTAGCTATAAATGCCTTTCAGACGCTTTATCAATTTTGGATCCATACGAAGTATGTAAAAAAACTCCCTGGTTTTCTTGAATTCATCTTTGCTACCCCTTCCCATCATCGTGTGCATCATGGACGCAATCCTCAATATATCGACAAGAATCATGGTGGAACACTCATCATTTTTGATCGCATGTTTGGGACCTTCGAAGAAGAAAAGGAAGAGGTGATTTACGGTGTGACCAAGCCTACTGCCAGCTGGAATCCCCTTTGGGCAAATTTTGATTGGTATGCTGATATGTTAAAGGACTTGGGGCGACCCATGTCGTTTATTGATAAAGTAAAATTGCTTTTCAAGAAGCCAGGCTGGCTTCCTGAAGATCAGGGTGGATACAGGGCTCCTCAAGAAGTAGATCCAGCATATAGTAAATACACAAAAACAACCTCATCAGGATTGACTGCTTATCTTTTCGTCCAGTACTTGATTTTGTTGGTCGGTGCTTCTTATTTTTTCTGGAAGTTTGACAATTTTAATCAAATGGAGCAACTACTGTTTGCTGCAATGATCATATTTTCTGCAGTGATTTTTGGTGGCTTATTAGAAGCGAAGAAGTGGGCCAAATCAGGAGAGTTTATCCGTTGGCTGGCGGTTGGCGGTTTGTATTATTTTATGTTCTATTAATGATTTGTTAGGGCGCATCAACCAACTCCCTTGCCGTTCATATGTCTCACCGCTCGCTCGATACCATTTGGAGTGAGCGGGTACATCGGGATGATTCGTTTAATAAGTTGGATGGTTTCTGTTGACTGCCAATACCTCAAGGGTTCGGGGTTTAGCCAAACATGCTTTTTGAAATGTTTGGTAATAGCC
The DNA here is from genome assembly GCA_024232835.1 of Cytophagales bacterium. Classification (GTDB taxonomy): domain Bacteria; phylum Bacteroidota; class Bacteroidia; order Cytophagales; family Cyclobacteriaceae; genus JAAEPI01. The sequence goes on along the minus strand of JAAEPI010001165.1, from coordinate 21,594 downwards.
ATCAGGCTATTCACACTTGTATGATTGATTTCATATGGAGCCATGGCCGCATCACCAATGAAAAACACCCGATACTCTTTAGCATATTTAACCAACTGTTCAATAGGCAATCGCTTTGAGCGTCGGTCATCTTTGTACACCACATCATAAATGGTATTATGAAAATAGAACACCTCCAAATCATGTGCGAATCGCGTTCTCATCTTTCCAAACAAATGACGAACACTGCGGATATAGGGTGACATAGAGTACCCACCATTATCAATTAGTAAGATAATTCGCATTTGTTCGGTGGTCTCGCTGACTAGTTCTGGGAGAAACAGTCCCCCTCGTTTCAATCCTGTTTTGATCGTCAGTGGCACATCGAGCTTTTCAATAGCACTTTCTTCGATTACACCTTTGATTGCCGAAAGTGCTGCATCCACATTGTCATCATTTAGCAGGGCGTTGGTATCCACAGGGTAATAATTCTTATCACCAATGACTTTCCGAGCCATTTTCCCACCACCAGTACCGCCTACACGAATGCCATCTTTGGCTGCTCCACCATGCCCATATGGTGAGGTGCCACCCGTGCCTATCCAGTGGCTACCTCCACTGTGTTTGGATTTTTGTTGCTCCTGAACCTTCTTCATTCGCTCAAGCAATTCCTCCAAAGTCAAACCTGAGTAGTCCACCATTTTATCTAGGTTTCGTTCAACGGGTTTTTCGTCTGAATTGTCATTCGAATCTTCGTCTTTTCTGTCAGGGTCATCATTATCAAAAATATCCTTACCGGAAATTATCTCTTTGATGTCGTATTTGGTGAGATGCACTTGATCTAGGAATTTGTTAATCAGGTCTTCTGTGCTAATATCGTGTTCGCCCTCCTGATTGGCTCTCCATTCCTGAAAGGTTTTCGAGCGAAGCACTGCATCATCCAGACGCTCGTCATGGCGAATGGCAATGTCTAGGAAGTATTCGTAGTACGCTCGAGTGAATGGTCCTAGATCGGTTGGCTCTTTGACCACAATTCCCTTCAGCACATTGTACATGTCACCGAGGGTTTTTACCAACTCCTTTTGCATAGCTTTTCGCAAAACCAACAACGTACGAACATCAGCCGAAAGACCGTGTGCACGAAAGGATTCTGGAAGGGAGCTGAACATGAATGTGCAAGATAAAATGTAATAATCAGATGACCATAAACCAGCTAGTCGTTAAAAAAATACCAACCACAACTTGTCTCGACTTTTCGTGAGAATTAGCTGAGATCACGGAGAAAATCCTATGAGATTAAAATCTCTTTCAACTCTGTTTTTCTGTGATAAAAAAATGTCAATTAGTCGAAAATCCTCCTTGAGATCCTAACGTATGCGAATGAATCACTCGGTTCACTCGCTCCATGTCCGTTTGAGTTTTGATGAGCGCACCAATTCCATCCAAACGCTCTATTTTCTCTACGGCTTCCTTTGGTTTTACATCCTTGATGTACTTCAGCCAGTTTAGGATTTCGCGTGTAGTGGGTGCCCGCTCCAATCCCAAAGTTCTCAAATGATAGAACATGTCTATCGCTGTATTCACAATTTTATCTTCAATATTTGGATGGTGCTTTTCAATGATCTGCCCCATAACTTCCTTGTCAGGAAAATGGATGTAGTGATAGATGCATCTTCCTTTGAAAGCAGTAGGCAATTCTTGTTCACGATTAGAAGTAATCACAATAGCAGGCATGTTTTCTTCCGAGGCTGAAACTTCCTCACCAGACTCAGGCATGATAAATTTCCTGTGACTCAAGGCATACAAGAGGTCGTTTGGGAATTCTCTGGGTGCTTTATCAATTTCATCAATCAGTAGCACCGAATTTTTACTCAGATAAGCTTTTGCCGCAGGGCCCTTGGCAACATAATCCCCCAAATTTTCCGTATCTCTACCACCAGTTGACAACTTAGAGTCCAACCCTTTTTCTTCTCTCTGGGCATTGAGGATCTCAATTTGTGAGTCTCGTAGATACTTCACATGATCGAATCTGGCAACAAATTGCTCCACATTGCTCTTTGATCCCACCGGGTAGGTGAACAAATCCAATTGGAGATCACTTGCATATTGGAGGGGTAATTCGGTTTTCCCTGTACCAGGTTCGCCTTCTATGAGGAGCGGCATACCGAGCGTACGTGCCATGTGAAAAGCTTGCGCCAACTCAGGGTCACACAAATATTTTTCTGATCCTGTCCAATGTGATGTTTCTGCCATTATTGATTTTTAGGAGGCCAAAGATAGGCGTTCATTTGTAACAAATTAGTTCTTACTGATAGCGCAGACAAAGAGTTCAGCGAAAATCTGTAAAATCTGCAAGAGACGTAAAAAACAGAATCGTTTCGGATATTCAAAACAAAATCAACCACAAAAAGAACAAAACCAAAAGTAAAGCCACCATTTTATACCCAGTGCTGAAAATAGGGAACTCATAATGGCAGTACATGCATTCCTCACTCTTAGCATCCATATCTAATCCACATGATGGGCATTCTTTTGTTTTCATTTCAGTATGATGCTCATCACAAAGAAAGCTATAATATCAGTATCCTCAATCTTTCATACTATATTAGAAATTCAATTCATAACCTAATTTATACTATCATGAGAAAATTCTTCCCACTCCTGCTTGCAGGGCTACTCATCTTATCTCCAAACATTGGGTCTGCTCAGCGAGGCAAGTCTTCAGATAGCGGATCGAAACCAATTGATTCAAAACTCTTTGATGGCCTGAAATTCCGAAGCATAGGACCAGCGTTTATGTCTGGGCGTATTGCAGATCTTGCCGTTGATCCCACCAACGAAAATATTTGGTATGTGGCCGTTGGATCAGGGGGCGTATGGAAAACTGTAAATGCCGGAACAACCTTCAAACCGATTTTTGATAAGCAAACTTCATTCTCCATAGGGTGTGTCACAATTGATCCAAGTAACCCTTTTGTTATTTGGGTAGGAACAGGTGAAAATGTTGGGGGCCGACATGCCGCTTTTGGAGATGGTATTTATAAGAGCGAGGATGGAGGTGAGACCTGGACAAATATGGGACTGACCAAGTCGGAACACATTTCGAAGATTGGCATTCATCCAGATAATTCAGATATCATTCAAGTAGCTGCTCAAGGGCCACTTTGGAGCAAAGGTGGAGAACGAGGATTCTACAAGTCGGTAGACGGTGGAAAGTCATGGAAGAAAACACTTGGAGATGAGGAATGGACAGGTGTAACTGATTTTGTGATTGACCCACGAGACCCAAACCGAATATATGCAGCTACCTGGCAACATCATCGTACAGTAGCTGCCTGGATGGGCGGTGGTGAAAAAACCAAAATCAACCTTAGTACTGATGGTGGGGATACTTGGAAGGAACTGAAGACAGGATTGCCTGAAGGAAAAATGGGAAAAATTGGATTAGCCATTTCTCCTCAGAATCCAGATGTGGTCTATGCAGCTATCGAACTGAATAGAACCAAAGGTGGATTCTATAGATCTTCAAACAGAGGGGCTAGCTGGACCAAAATGTCTGATAGAGTAGCAGGAGCAACAGGGCCTCATTATTACCAAGAGATTTACACATCACCTCACAAATTCGATCGTGTTTATTTTATGGATAACCCACTCTGGGTAAGTGAAGATGGAGGCAAGAACTTCGCTCAAGTAAATACCATGGACAAGCATGTCGACAATCACGCCATGGCCTTTAAGAATAGTGATCCCAATTACATAATGGTTGGAACTGATGGAGGGGTCTATGAAAGTTTTGATTTGGGAGCCTCCTGGAGATTTATGGAAAACATCCCCGTTACTCAGTTTTACAAAGTGGCGGTCGATGATACTGAGCCATTCTACAATATTTATGGAGGAACGCAAGATAACAGTACCCAAGGCGGCCCTTCTCGGACAGATAATTTGACAGGAATTCGGAATTCGGATTGGAGCGTAGTGCTGAATTGGGATGGACATCAGCCAGCCACCGAGCCTGGCAATCCTGATATTATTTACGCAGAAAGACAAAGCGGAAACCTTTCCCGAATTGATATGACTACAGGTGAAGTCACCGATATCATGCCTCAGCCAGATGAAGATGAAGGTTCCGAGCGCTTCAACTGGGATGCACCCATTCTAGTTAGCCCTCATGCACCCAGCACCATTTTCTTTGCTTCACACCGCGTGTGGATGTCTGAGAATAGAGGAGACAGCTGGAAAGCGATTTCTGGTGATCTAACTAAGAATCAGCAGCGACTCACTTTACCAATTATGGGCAGAGTGCAGAGCTGGGACTCCCCTTGGGATGTTGGAGCCATGTCCACTTACAATACCATTACTTCCTTGTCAGAATCTCCTAAAAAGAAGGGCCTGATCTATGCTGGAACAGATGATGGATTGCTACAGGTAACTGACAATGGAGGGCAATCTTGGCGTAAAATAAATGTCAGCGCAATGGGCGTTCCGTCAACAGCATTCATCAATGATGTGAAAGCAGATTTGTATGACGAAGGAACCGTTTATGTAGCACTTGACAATCATAAATATGGTGACTATAAATCCTATTTAGTAAAAAGTACTGACAAGGGAGCCACCTGGTCATCAGTAACCAATGGATTTGGTGAAAACAACATGATTTGGCGTATTGTTCAGGATCATGAGAACAAGAACCTCCTATTTACTGGAACTGAACAAGGAGTGTTCTTTACCATTGATGGTGGTAAAGCTTGGACTGAACTGAAAGCTGGAATCCCCCCAATATCAATTAGAGATTTGGCGATTCAGCGAAGGGAAAACGATTTGGTGGCTGCTTCATTTGGTCGAGGATTCTTTATTCTGGACGATTACACAGCTCTTCGTGGAGTTACGTCAGCGCAGCTCGGGGAAGAAGCAACGCTATTTGAACCACGAGATGCCTGGCGCTATGTCCCAAGATCGGTTGTGGATTTTGATAATACCCGAGGGTCACAAGGTTCGCAACTCTATGTGGCTCCTAATCCCGATTTTGGGGCTGTCTATACCTACTATTTGAAAGATGAATATATGAGTGACGCCAAAGCCAGAGGAGAAAGGGAGAAAAACTTAACTGGTAATGTCCCTTTTCCAGGATGGGAGGCATTGGAAAAAGAAGGAAGGGAAGATGGACCTTACGTTTATCTGGAAGTTAAAAATTCAGATGGGGATGTAGTGAATCGGGTTTTGGCAACCAATAAAAAGGGATTCAATCGAGTAACCTGGAATCTAAAAGTAGCTTCTCAAACTATATTGACCCTGAATGGAAAGAATGAAGATGCAGATGGTATGATGGTGAAACCGGGAACCTATTCAGCCACCTTGAATAAGTATGTAAAAGGAAAAATTACACAGCTTTCAGGTCCAGTATCTGTAGAGGTAACGCCGCTGTATGAAGGTGCCTTGAAAGGAGCAGGACATGATATGACTGCTGCATTTTGGCGAGAATACGAAGGTGTTGGACGCGATGTAGGTATCCTGCAAACTAATTTGTCAAATGCATTTAAAACTTCAGAAAAGTTATTGGTAGCCGCAAGCCGAACAAATGTAAGCAACGAACAAATCGAGCGTGTTGCAGAGCTGCAAGGTTCAATAGAATCAATTCAAACAAGATTAGGTGGCAATGCAGCCAAGAATGAAATTGGGGAGGGTGGAAAGCCAACAGTTGGTGCCAGAGTGTTTGCGCTTTATAAGGGAATTGCCTGGTCGACTTACGGGCCAACTGAAACTCATAAACAGACCATTGCTATCATCAAAAAGCAGGTTGGCGAAATGAGTACAGATTTAACAGCTGTTTCTTCTGAAATTTCAGCAATCGCAAAACAAATTGTTGATGCAGGAGGGCCTTGGATTGAAGGACAGAAGTAATGAAATATTTGATATTGGTACTATTGTTAGCAACTTTTTCTGCTCAAGCTCAGAATTCAAAAGTTGTATTTCAGGTACTCTATGCTGATTCAGCATTTAGTTAAAATGAGCAAATGCTGGCTCTTGACGAACTGCGTGGGGGGGGCATTGTTAAGACCGATGGACTTCTCCTGCATCAAACAGGGGAATTCATTTCCATTGAAGGAGATACCCTCATCCATTTTATCAAACAATGTATAAAAATCATTTAAGAAAACTCTAGGGAAATGGATTCTCCAAATTCCAAACGAAATAGTTAACTTCAGCACTCGATTAACAACCGTGGAATTATGAAAATTTTATCAGCCTTTTTTGCCTTGATTTTTGCAATGATCGTCAGTGCTCAAGACCGGGTACAAGTAGCCGATGAAGTTATTGTCACAACTCATCAAACAATAATCAAAGGAAAATCTCTTGCCTACAAAGCCACGACCGGGACTCAACCTGTATGGAACGAATCAGGCGTGGCGATTGCTGCAGTACACTTTACCTACTACGAGCGAACAGACCTCAAAAATAACGCATCTCGACCCTTGGTCATTTCTTTCAACGGCGGACCAGGATCAGGTTCTGTATGGATGCATATGGCTTACACCGGACCTTACATTCTTAATGTTGATTCTGAAGGATTCCCTGTTCAGCCCTATGGCGTGAAAAAGAATCCAAACTCGATATTGGATGTGGCTGACATAGTCTTTGTGAATCCCGTAAACACCGGCTATTCCAGAGTTTTGGATGATAAGGACTCCAAGAAAACGGAATCGGAAAAGAAAGAAGCGAACAAGAAAGTATTTTTTGGTGTACAAGCAGATATCAAGTATTTGGCAGAATGGATAAATACATTTGTGACTAGAATGAATCGGTGGGAATCTCCAAAATATCTGATTGGAGAAAGTTATGGTACTACTCGGGTTTCAGGATTAGCTCTGGCCCTTCAAGATCGACAATGGATGTATCTAAATGGAGTGATTTTGGTTTCACCTACTGAGCTTGGAATACATTCAAGTACCAGTCGAAGAGATGGACCATTGGGGGCGTCTCTCCGTCTCCCATATTTTACAGCCGCCGCGTGGTACCATAAAAAACTACCTGTAGATCTTCAAGATAAAGATTTGGATGAGTTGCTCCCCAATGTTGAGCGCTATGCTCTGGAAGAATTGATGCCAATACTTGCCAAAGGAGGGTTTGCCGATAAGGAAGAGAAAGCAGACGCAGCGGCCACCATGGCCCGGTATTCCGGTATTTCTGAAAAGGTTATTCAACAGTACAATCTAGACGTGCCAACTAATTTCTTTTGGAAGGAGCTGCTAAGAGAAGAAGGATTTACGATTGGACGATTGGACTCCCGCTACAAGGGAATAGATAAAAATGATGGTGGAGATAGCCCGGATTTCAATTCGGAACTCACTAGCTGGCTGCACTCGTTTACACCTGCCGTGAATTACTATTACCGAAATGTACTGAACTACAAAACCGACATCAAATACAACATGTTTGGACCAGTTCATCCTTGGGATCGAACAGGAAATGAAACAGGTGAAAACCTCCGTCAGGCAATGGCTCAGAATCCATATCTGAATGTGATGATTCAGTCGGGGTTTTATGATGGAGCTACCAAATATTTCGATGCGAAATATACTATGTGGCAACTTGACCCCAGTGGAAAAATGAAAGATCGACTTTCATTCAAGGGATACAGATCAGGTCATATGATGTACCTGAGAAATGAAGATTTGATTGACTCCAATGACCATATCCGCGAGTTTATTGAGAATAGCTTGTCTGGTGGGAAGTCCGCTAAATATTAAGATAACTCACTTTAATATACAACCTAATCTCTATTGATATTCATTTCACAATCAACTATTAGTACAATTTCATTTAGCTTGGGGTTAATGAATCGTTGGTCAAACTGATGAGACATATCCAAATATTTTCCTCATGGTTAATTGCATTCCTATTTGCCTATCACAGTTACTCTCAATCAGGCCGAGAGCATTTCGTTAACGTCAAGGAAGAAATACCAACCATATCACTTGACATTAGGTACTTCAGTCAGGATAATTTCGTAGGTGCTCGCATAGATGGCTATAAAACCCCCATTGCCCTTATTACTAAGGATGCTGGCAAAGCATTAAAGAACATTCAAGCTGAACTAGCCAGGGAGAATTTAGGACTGAAAATATTTGATGCCTATCGACCTCAGAAAGGGGTCAATCACTTTGTGAGATGGGCAAAGGTGTCTTCTGATACCCTTACCAAGTCAACGTATTATCCAAATACAAAAAAGGCGAATGTTTTTAAATTAGGTTATGTGGCAAGTAAATCTGGTCATTCCAGAGGTAGCACAGTAGATTTAACTGTTGTGGATTTGAGCACTGGAGATGAAATCGACATGGGCAGTGGTTGGGACTTCTTTGGAGAAATCTCTTGGCATGCTACCAATGAAATCACCGATGATCAAAAGGCCAACCGTAGTATACTTAAAACCCTGATGGCCAAACATGGATTCAAATCTTATTCAAAGGAGTGGTGGCATTATACGTTGCGTAAGGAGCCTTTTCCTGAAACGTATTTTGATTTCAACGTGGAGTAGCTATCGTTTCCTCCTTCGATTTCTTCTTTTCCCTCTATTTGCCGCCGCACCGTAAGCTAGCATAATTGCAATACCACAGGCCATGATTAGAAAATACCATTTAGGATTTCCTGCTTGATAGGTTTTAATTAAATACCAAACGCTTAGGACAAGGGAGATGATTACCCCAACTGTGCTTATGGCGTTAAGTGATTTACGTTCCATTTGGTAAAATTAGGCAATAAAAAACCCCACCCTCGACTTCAAGGGTGGGGTAAAAATATTTCTTATTTCTGAATCAGGTAGCGCAGAATTCTTTCAACCGTCTGTTCTTGCCTGGCTCACGTAATTTCTGTAGCGCCTTTTCTCTAATCTGGCGTACACGTTCCCGTGTAAGTCCCATGGCATCACCAATTTCCTCAAGCGTAAATGGATTATCATGACCGATTCCGAAGCTCATCATGATCACTTCTCTTTCACGAGCCGTGAGGGTGGAAAGCGCACGAAGGGTTTCAACTTTCAATGAATCGTTGAACACTAAGCTCGAGTCTGTCGCTCCAGTAGTTTGATTTTCTAGTACGTCAAGCAAAGATCCGGATTCGTCCTCACCGAAAGGAGCATCCATTGACATTTGTTTTACTTCAGCGCCAAGCGTATTTCGAACTTCCTGAGGTTTCATTTCCAGAATATCCGCCAATTCTTCTTCGGTAGGCTCACGCTCGTATTTTTGCTCCAATTCAGCGTATGCTCTTCTAATCTGATTGATCGCACCAGATTTATTCATTGGCAGGCGAACGATTCGCGACTGCTCTGCAAGTGCTTGCATAATCGACTGGCGAATCCACCAAACGGCATAAGAGATAAACTTAAACCCTTTGGTCTCGTCAAACTTCTTGGCTGCTTTTATCAACCCAAGATTCCCTTCATTGATCAGATCATTTAAGGGTAAGCTCCTGTTTTGATATTGCTTGGCCACAGACACGACGAATCTAAGATTCGACTTCACTAATTTCTCCAATGCCAACTGATCGCCCTCCCTGATGCGCTTTGCCAAGGTCACTTCTTCGTCCGGAGTGATCATCGACACATTGCTAACTTCGGTAAAGTACTTCTCTAGAGTATGACTTTCCCGACGGTTGGTGATGGATTGGGTAATTTTTAGTTGCCTCATAGTTTTGACTTAATTTCTTGCTTCTGATACGTAAAACGTTCAAAATAGCTACCAGTTGTTGATTATGAACAAAAAACTGTTCTAAATCATTCCATTTGGGAGCCAGAACGACGAATCCGCAAAGTTACGAGTATAATGCGAGGGGTCAAATATTATTTAACAATAAAAAAAAGCTCTCCTCACAATTGTGGGGAGAGCTTTTTACCTACGTTTTAATTGTTAGATATCCATTAGAGCAATTTCAACCTCTTCAAGAATGGCATTCAATATATCTTCAAGTGATTCTTCTGTGCCGTCAAGATATTGTACATATGGCTCATAATATTCCTCAATACCATCAGTTTCAAGAACGAAAATTATGTCACCAACCTGATTATCATCTACATAGAGAGCCAGATCAATAAAGTCATTTGGATCACCACTTTCACTTTGATCGGCGGCTAATAAATCAACACCACCAGCAATTTTCACAGATCTGTATTCTACACTTCCTTCAATATCCTTTGGAAATCCTTTCAAACTAGTTGCATAATGTGCAACAAGGTCTATAGCAGCAATGACTTCATCGCCAATGGCTATGGATGCGTCCAGAGTAGAAGACTTGTCTGCTGTGTCATTGAAATTGAGATCAAAAGTGAAAGGATTGACAAAAACATAAATGTCGGCACTTTCTGGAAATTGATCGTCCGACCAGTTCACACGAAAGTCAGCATCCACCATAAGTACTTCATCCACTGTGATATTTGCAGCAAAATCTGTTGGAAGTTCATTGATGTCAAACGCGAATTCAGACAAAGTGAATATTCCATTGTTGGTTTCGGATGCTCCAACTGGAAATTTCAAGATCAACTCTTCAGCATCTTCAACGAAGATGAAATCACCTTCAAGTTCATTCCATTCGTATACTCCGGTAGGAAAATTATTGTTACTCACACGAGCTGCCGGTAAACTACCGAAGAGTCTGCCAATTTCCAGAATTCTGGCCTTTTGCTCGTCTTTTCTAAAACCAATATCGCTGAATTCGGAAGATTCGAATAAGAAATCTAAAATGGTGGACACGGACCCTACTCCGTCGGACTCCATGAAGGTAATTATATCATCTGACACATCACCTGCAGTTTCATGAATTGCATCCGAAGCTACTTCAGAGTTCAGGTGACCTGCATCCTCCTCCTCTTTGGTACATGAAGCCAGCACTAGAAGGAGAATAAAAATAAATGGTAGTTTTTTCATAATTGTATAATATAGAGATATACTTGAATTATGAGTGTAGGGCAGATTTCGTAGTTGCTACCCCTAAAGCTCATTTGATTTATTCAATCGCAATCATGAATTCTATCTGGTCAATTAATTTGTCTAGAATTTCCAAGTGTTCCTCTGTACCATCTTCGTAAGTGATCATGGTTTCTTCGCCGATTTGAACATGCCCAAATCTTTCCCAGCCTATTTCATTCCCTCTTACAATCTCCAATTCGAGACCCTCTTCGAACAGAGCCTTGCTAAAGTCATAGTTGAAATAAGAGACGAATACTTCATTGTTGTAATGATCTCCGTTAAAAATCAACCCTTCCGCTGTGGATATTCCCTGATCATCTTTTGTAAAATGAACTCCCCAACTCATAACTTCTTCCCGGTATTCATTTTCAAATTCATCTGTAGCAGCTCTGGAAACTGTACCATGGAATGTCAAAATTTGTGATTCACTTTCCCAATTTGAATCCACATCGATATGCTTGTCGTGTGATAGAAGATGAAAACTGGAGCTTTCAATTATGTCAACTTCATTCTCTTTATCCCAAAAAACCCCATGACTGACCTCAATCCATTTGGATTTATCTGAATTCCTAACGTCAATTTCATTTCCGAAATGAATCCGGTCACGACTAATATAATAATGGTCATTTAGCCTAAGACTCAAGTCATTCTCTGTAGAGGTCTGAATTGATGGGTAAGAAATTGTCAGATTTGAACTATTCTCAGAGCTCACGTCAACGAAATCTTGAGTTCCCTCATCCCAATTAAAATCTCCAACTATTCCTGCCAAAGAATTTTCAGAACGCTCTGGGTAGAACGACAAAAATCCTTTGAGTTGATGAATTCTGCTTATGGATTCAGAAATATTATCCAACTCGAAGTAATCAGCATTCAATGAATTAATGACTGTGGTACTATTTACAACATTGGATAATCCATCAAAAATGTCAGCATCGGCATCTTCAGCTAATATCTCTCCGATATTCTTGTATACCAGATGATCAGCACTTGTAAGAAAAGTACTTGCATCTTCACTGTCCATCCAGGTATCTACTTCGGGAAAGTAACTGTTATTTTCTTCCAGCTCCTCTTCTAAACATGATGCGAACAATCCAAAGGAGAGCAAGGTGAGTATGATATAATTTTTCACTATAGTGTGATGAATTTGTACTCTGCTAATATAACTAATATAAAAAAACTACACCATAAAGTGCGGTTTTAATTTTTTTTTAAAACGGGATTAGTCACCTACCCATTCATCGACACCAGGAACTCATTGTTATCTCGTGTTCCTTTCATCCTGCTAAGTAAGAATTCCATTGCTTCGTTGCTATTCATGTCTGACATGTGCTTTCTCAGAATCCAGATACGGCTTAGCTCATCCTTATCCATAAGGAGATCCTCACGCCGTGTACCAGAAGCCGGCACATCAATCGCAGGGTACACTCGTTTGTTAGATAGCTTTCTATCGAGCACCAATTCCATGTTACCCGTTCCTTTGAATTCCTCAAAGATTACTTCGTCCATTTTGGAACCAGTATCTATCAGTGCTGTGGCGATGATGGTCAGCGAACCACCATTCTCAACATTTCTGGCCGCTCCAAAGAATCTCTTTGGTTTGTGAAGTGCGTTGGCATCCACACCCCCAGAAAGTATCTTTCCAGAAGAAGGGATGACTGTATTATGCGCCCTGGCCAGTCTAGTAATCGAATCCAAAAGGATTACAACGTCATGACCACATTCCACCATTCGCTTGGCTTTCTCCAGTACGATGGTAGCAACTTTCACATGCTTGTCCGCTTGCTCATCAAAGGTAGAAGCTACAACCTCAGCTTTTACACTTCGGGCCATGTCGGTCACTTCCTCAGGTCGCTCATCAATCAACAATATAATCAAATAGCACTCAGGATGATTTTCTGAAATGGCATTCGCAATATTCTTTAAGAGCACTGTCTTTCCTGTCTTAGGCTGTGCTACGATCATTCCTCTCTGTCCCTTTCCGATAGGAGAGAACATGTCCACAACGCGGGCAGAATAATTGTCTGGTTTGCCACTCAGGTTCAATCGTTCGTCAGGGAATAGTGGTGTCAAGTATTCGAACGCCACTCGATCTCTAATTTCTTCAGTCGTCTTACCATTGACGCTGGCCACCTGTAAAAGAGCGAAATATTTTTCCCCATCTTTCGGAGGACGGATATTACCTTTTACTGTATCTCCCGTTTTCAAACCAAAAAGTTTGATTTGAGAAGGAGATACATAAATATCATCCGGACTCGCTAGATAGTTGTAATCACTTGATCTCAGGAAACCGTAACCATCCTGCATGATTTCAAGAACGCCCTCATTCTCAATGACCCCTTCGAATTCTACAATGCTCTCGTTATATGCATCTCGCTTTGCTTTGGCGGCTTCTCTAGCAGCATCTCGTTCGGCTCGATCTGGTCGGTCTGGTCTCTCTTTTCTTTCAGGGCGATCTGATTTTTCTTTATCATCCCCTTTTTCCTCTCCTCCCTCACTTTTCGTGACTTCTTTCTTTTCCGGTTTTGGACGTGGATTCGGCTTATGACGAGGTTTTCTTTTTTCTTCTCCTTCGCCAGATGGTTTTTCATCTTTCGCTTCTTCAGGAGCTTTTTCTTCGGGCTTCTCTACCTTTAATTTCTTTACTTCAGCATCGTCCATTGTGGACTGCTCGTCTAGAATTTTGTAAATAAGATCTTGTTTTGCGGCTTTCTTGATGCCTTTGATTTTGAGGTCTTCTGCAATGGTTCGCAACTCAGACAAGAGCATAACACTCAAATCATCTAATGTGTACATGACAATTAATTAATGTGGATTGTTTTGATAAGTTGTAATAAATGGTTGGAATAATTTCCGCTGGTTCGTAGAAGGGGAGTACAAGTATAGCTAAAGGGTGGTTGTTAACAAAAAAACCAATAAAGAATAGAAATACTACCTTTCAAAGAATTCTTAAGAACGTCCGCTTCTGATTGTGGTTACGAACGATTTTCTTTGCAAACTTAAAAAGTTCGAGTCAATGTTACAAGTTTCAGCAATAGAAGATCATTTTGATGAAATGATCTTAGCCTTTTCGAAGAGAGGAATAAAGAATATAGAAGAGCAACTACGAAGTGTTCTGCAACTGAACAATAAGCGAAAATCTGCCCAACAGGAATTGGACGCATTGCTCCAGGAATCCAACCAACTGGCAAAGCAGATAGGTCAGCTATATAAAGAAGGTAAGCAGGATGAAGCCAATGAAGCAAAGGAACAGACTATCTCCCTTAAAGAAAAGAGTAAAGAACTTGGTGAAGCTCTGAATAAGCTGGAGGAGGAACTCACTTCAGCACTTTATAATATCCCGAACGTTCCCCATCCTTCTGTGCCAGCGGGACAAACAGATGAAGACAATGAACTAATCATGACCTCCACAGATCAACTCCCTGAGCTTGGAGATGACGCAAAGCCTCATTGGGACTTGATCCAAGACTATGACTTAATAGATTTTGAGCTTGGTAATAAAATTACTGGTGCGGGATTTCCGGTATACAAAAATCAAGGCGCACGACTCGTGCGTGCATTGATCAACTACTTTCTTGATGAAGCCACGAATGCAGGTTTTGCTGAAGTACGACCACCTATTGTCACAAACGAAGCTTCAGGAAGAGGCACAGGGCAATTACCTGACAAGGAAGGTCAGATGTATCACATCACTGATACGGACCTCTATTTGATTCCAACTGCGGAAGTGCCGGTAACTAATTTGTACAGAGATACTATTCAAGCGGAAGCAGATCTGCCCATTAGGAATTGTGCATATACACCATGCTTTAGACGAGAAGCAGGTTCATGGGGATCGCATGTACGAGGCTTGAATCGTTTGCATCAGTTTGATAAAGTAGAAATTGTACAAGTAGTGAAGCCTGAAAATTCTTATCAAGTATTGGATGAAATGGTAGCACACGTTGAAAAATTGGTGAAATCATTGGAGCTGCCCTATCGAATTCTAAGATTATGTGGTGGTGATCTTGGATTCACATCTGCCTTGACTTACGATTTTGAGGTCTATTCTGCCGCTCAAAAGAAATGGCTAGAAGTGAGTTCTGTTTCAAACTTTGAAGCATATCAGGCAAACCGTCTCAAACTCCGATACAAAAATGCTGATGGTAAGAAAGTACTAGCTCATACCCTGAACGGTAGTGCTTTGGCTTTACCAAGAATTATGGCAGCACTAGTAGAGAATAATCAAATTGCCAATGGGATCAAGATGCCGAAGGTTCTGAAGGATTATTTAGGTTTTGAGGTGATTTCCAAGAAATTGTAGATTTCTGAATTTTATCAAAGAACTAATGGAGAGCACTTTTTATTTTACTCCCATGAGCGACTTTAAACTACGTACAGGAACACAAGACGATCTTGAAGCTACACTGAAGTTGATTCAGGAATTAGCCGATTTTGAGCGAATGTCAGATCAGGTGGCGAACACTGTAGAAATGATGCGCGAAGATTGTTTTGGGAAAAATCCTGTGTTCAGTTTCATTGTTGTTGAGTCAGTTAATGAAATTGTTGGGGCATCCATCTATTATTATCGCTACTCAACATGGAAGGGTAAGCGCTTGTGGTTGGAGGATCTTATTGTTACAGAAAAGATGAGAGGGAAGAATCTGGGAAAGTTACTCTTTGAAGAAACAATAAAAATTGGAAAGGCAGCAAACTGTACTGGTATGATGTGGCAAGTGCTCGACTGGAATGAGCAGGCAATTGACTTTTACAAGAAATACAACAGTAAAATTGAAGATGGCTGGCTCAATTGTCACTTAAATTTTGATTCTGATAAAGGCTAAACTTCCTCAAGCACTGTTCTGAAGGACAAGCATTTATTACCGTATTTGTGCTGATGTTTTTTTTGTAGTGTAGGAGCATGATGCTCCAAATAGGTATCCAGTTTTCCAATATTTTCAAGTTCATATTGGATAGCGTAGGTGATTCCTGTTGCGTCTGGTTGCTCGTTCAGTAACTTCAACATCCTGTATCTTAAAAAAAAACCAGTTTCTATTACCTCTGGTATATGAACTTCTTTCATCCATTCTCTCCATTCATACTCGATATCTTCATCAATGCTTACTGTTACGTTGTATAATATCATGATGATCAGGTGTTTATGAGGTTTATTAAAAAAAATAAATTAAAAAAAAAGCCACAAGAGGTATCTATAAAAAAATAAAATACTAATTTAGGGCATCATTAAGGCTGGCTTGTGAATTGATCAGCTATATCACCCTAAATACACAAGCAAGTATGGCACAAAAAAGCGAAAAAAAAGAAGACTGGGTTCTGATTAAAGGGTTCGGCAATTATGAAATTTCCGAAAAAGGAAAGATTAGAAGTAAGACTCGGAAAGTGTGGCACAAAGGTTCCAAGGTGAACATGAAGATTCGGGGAAAGATGATGCGTCAACGATGGAACAAAATATGCAAATGCTATTTTCTAGACCTTATCGATGACGATAAAAAGAGAAGAACGGTTTATCCACACAAGGAAACGGCTAAGGCCTTTTTGAAAAATACGGACAAAGCAAAAACGATGATCGTTCATTTGGATAATAATCCAAGGAATAACCATGTTGAGAATCTACAATGGATGACGGCATCCGATCATATGAAGTGGCAGTTCGAGGTGGGTAACAAAAACAATTTCAAAGTATGGAAGGTCCGAAAGAAACGATATAAGAATGGGTTTAAGCCTGACACGGTTCTGCCTGGTCGTCCAAGAAAACATCCAGTGAAAGCTTGATTAGAATTGATCTTGAATTAAAGAGGAATCCCGCCTTTGGCGGGATTCCTCTTTAATTATACCTATTCTTAAATTGACTTAACCACCGCACCGATCATCGATTAGATGGGAATCTTAAGGAATTATCTTAATTGGGATTTTCTCTTTATTCAGAGATAGGATCAACGTGGACAAATGATCTGTCCTTGCGGCCTTTCTTGAATCGAACCAATCCATCGGATAATGCAAAAAGCGTATGATCTTTTCCCATCCCGACATTATCGCCTGGATGATGTTTGGTCCCTCGCTGACGCACGATGATGTTTCCAGCGATAGCTTTTTGGCCACCATATATTTTCACACCGAGTCGTTTACTTTCTGACTCTCTTCCGTTTTTCGAACTACCTGCACCTTTCTTATGAGCCATTGTACTATCCTTTAATGTCTTCGATCAAAATTTTAGAATATTGCTGACGATGGCCGTTTCTAACTTGATAGCCTTTACGTCTCTTCTTTTTGAAAACAATCACCTTGTCTCCCTT
The DNA here is from genome assembly GCA_024232835.1 of Cytophagales bacterium. Taxonomy (GTDB): domain Bacteria; phylum Bacteroidota; class Bacteroidia; order Cytophagales; family Cyclobacteriaceae; genus JAAEPI01. The sequence goes on along the minus strand of JAAEPI010001165.1, from coordinate 4,367 downwards.
GCCGTGCTCAAGAATTTCCCCAGATACAGAAGCACCTTTCACGATAGGTGACCCCACCTTCACTTTCCCATCATTATCCACCAATAGCACTTCCTTGAAATCCACCTTACTTCCCTCGTCTCCATCCATAAGAGGAGCGTAAACGAATTTGTTTTTTTCTACCTTGAACTGCTTACCCGCTATGTCTACAATTGCGTACATTATTTCTCTGTTTTCAAAAAGGAGTGCAAAGATAGATGAACTGTATGATTTATCAAATCCTAGTTGAGTAATTTCTGATGTGGAAAACTTTTCCGTTTTTTTTTCAAAAAAGCAATCCCCCAATACGGCCTATTTTTAATGAAGTTTTACATTTTAAATATATAATTAACACCCATGTTTTCAAGCGATTATCCTAAAATTGGAGACTTTAAAGATGTCGTTTTTATGACCAATTGGGCCTTTGGATTTTATCCACCTTTTATCCACATTTGTATACGGCCTTTGGAATATAAATCACCAACTAGGTCTTTTCCATCTTTTCATAACCAGCGAGCAGTTTCGCCGAATACATCGGTGTAGAGGGCTGTTTGCATTAATTTAAAGTGGTAGTTATAAGTTAAAAACTAATCTGCTATACAATAACTATGAGTCAGTCAGTTGAGCCCATCCTTAAAGAAAACAAAGATCGATTTGTATTGTTCCCAATCACACACGCTGATATCTGGGAGTACTATAAAAAAGCAGAAGCCAGTTTTTGGACCGCAGAAGAAATTGACCTTAGTCAAGATCTGAAGGATTGGGGAAATCTAAATGATGGGGAAAGACATTTCATTACACATGTATTGGCATTTTTTGCTGCAAGTGATGGCATTGTAAATGAAAACCTTGCTGAAAATTTTGTAGCAGAGGTTCAATACACAGAAGCTAAATTTTTCTACGGCTTCCAAATTGCCATTGAAAACATTCATTCCGAAACCTATTCCTTATTGATTGACTCATATGTTAAAGATGGTCAGGAAAAGGATAAACTTTTTCACGCAATCGATACTATCCCCTGTGTGGCTAAGAAAGCTGAGTGGGCACTTCGATGGATTGATAATGGATCTTTTGCTGAGAGATTGATCGCTTTTGCGGCCGTTGAAGGCATTTTCTTCTCTGGTAGCTTTTGCTCCATTTTTTGGTTGAAGAAAAGAGGCATAATGCCTGGACTTACATTTTCCAATGAACTAATCTCTAGGGACGAGGGATTACATTGTGATTTCGCATGTCTGCTCTACAATGATCATCTGGTCAACAAATTATCAAAAGAAACAGTGATGGGAATCATCTCTGATGCTGTGGAAATTGAAAAAGAATTTGTGACCGATGCTATTCCTGTAAAGCTTATTGGGATGAATGCCGAATTGATGTGTCAGTACATTGAGTTTGTAGCTGACCGATTGTTACAAGAGTTGAATTGTGATAAAATATACAATTCAACAAATCCATTTGATTTTATGGAAATGATTTCCCTACAAGGGAAAACAAATTTCTTCGAAAAACGAGTTGCTGAATATCAGAAGGCGGGTGTTTTAAATGGAGAAACCGACCAGAAATTATTTACGGTAAATGAGGATTTTTAATTAATAGGAGAACACTAATTACGCTCACTGAATGTTAGTACTTAAAAGAGACGGACGAAGAGAATCCGTGAAATTCGACAAGATCACTGCGCGGATTGAAAATCTTTGTGATGGTCTAAACCCCGATTTTGTAAAACCTGTTGAGATTGCCAAGAAGGTGATTGATGGATTATACGATGGGGTTTCCACAATAGAATTGGATCATCTTGCTGCCGAAACAGCCGCAACAATGACTACACGTCATCCTGATTTCGCAAAACTTGCTGCACGCATCGAAGTGTCCAATTTGCACAAAGCAACTGAGGCTTCTTTCTTCAATACGATGAAGCGACTTTATACCTATGTGAATCCAAAGACTAACGAAAATGCGGCATTGTTATCTACAAAAGTTTTCGGTGTGATTCAGGCAAATGCCAAACGTCTCGATGATGCCATCGATTATGATCGAGATTTTAACTACGATTATTTTGGCTTTAAGACTTTGGAGCGTTCGTATCTTATGTCATTGGATGGGAAAATGGTGGAGCGCCCTCAGCATATGATCATGCGTGTGGCCGTGGGCATTCACATGGAGGATATTGATGATGCGATTGAGACCTATAATCTGATGTCAGAGAAATGGTTTACCCATGCGACACCTACGCTCTTCAATGCGGGCACTCCAAAACCTCAGCTCTCCTCGTGCTTTTTATTATCCATGCAAGATGATAGTATTGATGGTATTTATGACACGCTTAAACAGTGCGCTAAAATTTCCCAATCAGCTGGTGGAATAGGTTTGGGCATTCACAATGTGAGGGCGACAGGCTCCTATATCAAAGGAACCAATGGAACCTCCAACGGAATTGTACCGATGCTTCGAAATTTTGACATGACTGCACGTTATGTGGATCAAGGTGGAGGTAAACGGAAAGGAAGTTTCGCCATCTACATGGAGCCATGGCACGCGGATATTTTTGAATTCCTCGATTTGAAGAAAAATCATGGAAAGGAAGAAATGCGAGCAAGAGACTTGTTTTATGCTATCTGGACGCCAGACCTTTTCATGAAGCGAGTTGAAGCCAATGAGGATTGGTCTCTTTTCTGTCCTAACGAATGCCCAGGTTTATATGATTCTTATGGAGGTGAATTCGAAAAACTCTATGAAAAATATGAGAAAGAGGGGAGTGCGCGACGAACCGTAAAAGCGCAAGACTTATGGTTTGAAATTCTGGAATCTCAGATAGAAACCGGTACGCCTTATATGCTTTACAAGGATGCAGCTAATCGTAAATCCAATCAGAAAAATCTGGGCACGATCCGTTCTAGCAATTTATGCACCGAGATCATGGAGTATACTTCTCCTGATGAAGTGGCGGTTTGTAATTTGGCTTCAATCGCACTTAACAAATTCGTGAAAGAAGATGGCACGTATGATCATCAGAAACTATATGAAATCACCAAGGTGGTAACCCGTAATCTTAATAAGGTAATTGATGTAAATTACTACCCTGTGGAGGAGGCAAGGCGATCAAATATGCGTCATCGTCCGATTGGTATAGGCGTGCAAGGTTTGGCGGATACATTCTTGATCATGAAGATGGCTTTCGAATCTGACGAAGCAAGAAAATTGAATACAGACATTTTTGAGACCATCTATTATGGTGCGATGGAAACGTCCATGGAAATAGCAGAACAAGATGGGGCATATGAGACCTTTGAAGGGTCACCAGTATCCAAAGGTATTTTCCAATTTGACATGTGGGGTGTGGAGCCAAGCTCAGGTCGATGGGATTGGTTTGAGCTGAAGCAAAAGGTGAAAAAGAATGGTGTTAGAAATTCACTACTTCTAGCTCCCATGCCTACAGCTTCTACTTCTCAGATTCTTGGAAACAATGAGTGCTTCGAACCTTATACTTCCAATCTTTATCTGAGACGAGTTTTGTCAGGAGAATTCATCGTGGTAAACAAGCATCTGATGAAAGAGCTGATTGCCCTTAACCTTTGGGATGATCAATTGATGAACCAGATTAAAGCCGATAATGGATCGATTCAAAACATTGCTTCAATCCCTGAAGATATAAAGGAGCGTTACAAAACCGTTTGGGAAATCTCTCAAAAAACAATCATAGATATGTCTGCTGATCGAGGTGCCTTCATCTGTCAGAGTCAGAGTCTGAACCTACACTTGCAGGATGCTAACTTTGGCAAAATGACTTCTATGCATTTCTATTCATGGAAGAAAGGATTGAAGACGGGTATGTATTACCTACGAACCAAGGCGGCAACTGACGCCATCAAGTTTACTGTGGAAAAAGAGCAGAAGGTCGAACCTCAGCCAGAACCAGCTGTGGTGCAGAAATCAGATGGAACGATGACTGCTGCGGAGGTCAAAGCACAAAACGAAGCACTTCAGTGTTCAATTGATAATCCCGACGATTGCGAGATGTGCGGGAGTTGAGAATTTGTTGAAGTAATATACGCCCATTCTGGCATAAGCTGGAATGGGCTTTTTTAGGGGTAAAGAAACCCGCTTGAATGTGGAACAGTTTTGTATACCTAATTTGTTGTGAGATATTAACAACACTTTTTGATTCTGGCTCTATTGTGTTAATTACTTAATAAGCTAATTAATGGATCCCCCCTCATATATTAGCCCTAAGTAAAAATAGTACAATTTTGAAATGATCTAAATGAGCAGAAGAGTTGCCCCCCGCTAAGTACGTTTTGTAATGATACAGAGGACTAGGAATACCTCTGCTTGTTTTTACTTACCAAAGGCTG
>JAAEPI010001164.1 GCA_024232835.1 Cytophagales bacterium | reverse complement strand
GTCTCAAGAAGGTTGTTGAATGACTCTAAATTTCTAGATGGCGAGCGGTAGATGTTAGCTATCATTTTGGTACTGTTGAAACCCTTATACTGGTGTATCTTGATGAACCGAAATTCACCACTTGTGTTAGTAGGATCAGGATTAGGATTAAATAATTCAATTTGATCTAAATCTGCTACACGTTTGTGGACATACATGGCCAGACCTCCGCCCCTACCCGAACTCCGTATAGGATCCTGCAGAAACGGCTCATGGAATCCATCTAATACTAAATCGTTAATTCCGTTAGGCAGCCTATCACGGGTGCAATTTGTTTCATTTAGGCATAATATGTCGTATTTTTCAAATTGGTCGATATTTTCGCGCAAATAAGAAATTTGCTTCGTAAGCGATCGTATATTCATAGTGAAGACTTTAAGCTGTGATTTTGTTGCTACTTTAACGTGTTTTTGTTGTTTATATTGACACTGTACAAGAAACTCGGAGATTTCGCTCCACATAGAGTTGTGGTGCTCCTCATTCATGATAGTATCTCCAATTATGTTAGTAAAGTGTGACCGATCATATGGATTATATGTTAGATTGTTAAGCCTACTGTAGTCATTATTTAGCTCGTAAGATGACGTATGAAAGCCAGGAATTATTGATTCACAACATTTTGTGCAACCTAATGATTCATTATAACATTTTGATTTATTATGGACAGTATGGTCACACCATGAACATATACGTGTATTACTTTGCGAATAGGAGAAACCCTTACATGAGTGGCATTGTTTTTTGTATCGAGGCACGGACGGTTGGTTTTTACCTGTTTTATTGTTATATGTGCATGCGTTAACGGGGAGAATTTCAGCAGTACAGTCCCT
>JAAEPI010001163.1 GCA_024232835.1 Cytophagales bacterium | reverse complement strand
TCGGCCAAAATGTACAAATTTGCACAATTTCTCAGCTGGTACTGCTCCGATTGATTCAGTTGATGGCTCAAACTGCGTGACTCAACGAGCTGAACTTTCTTGCTTTCAAATTGCGGTGCTACCATAATCCGCGCCGCGTCCAAATTCTAATTCTCCCTGTTTTTCAACTAATTTTCTATCACCGGTTCTCTCCTTGGCACTTTGGACCTATTGACGCGCAACTTTTCTTTGGCGGCCCGCTGGCGCGGCATGGAGAGTCGCAACGCGCTAAGGCTGCGTCTTCATCAATGCTAAGATGATGCAGCGGTGGAAGAACCAAACACCGATGGGAGCCATTCATTCAGACAGACTGCAGAGTACACCAGATTTTCATTCATGCATTACGTAGGTACCATTTGCCATTGTAGGTAATGAGTTTTTGTGTATTTTGCTTTGTTTTTGCCATCTTAATGAGCTTCATGTGCATTCCTTTCTTCTTCTACCTTGCTCAATGGCTGCGGTGTGGTGCAGTTTCAACTTCCCATCCAGTCCAATTTATTTCTTTGTCCCTGGAATTATTTTGCATACACGCACACGGCATCATGCAATCCACGTTTTCTTGAAAATGACAGAACTGATCAACCTGATTATTTTCTTCGATGATAGAGGTCCACTAGATCTATATTAATTGTATGAAACGGCATGTTGCTAAATTCATCCTAGCCAAAGGTGGA
>JAAEPI010001162.1 GCA_024232835.1 Cytophagales bacterium | reverse complement strand
TCACCTGACTTGTTCAAAATATTTGTAAGCGACCTTTCCCCACTCCTTGAAAGAATAAGTTGCCCCCCTGAACTGTCGAATACGCCGATCAGCCACCTTCTTTGGGCTGATGACTTGATCATGCTATCTTTAAACCCTAAAGCGTGTCAACAACACATTAACATTATAGGAAAATACTGCAATGACTGGGGACTGGAGGCCAATGAGCTCAAGACTCAAATTGTGATCTTTGGTAAACCAGACGTCAGCTCGCGCAATGTGGAATTCAATTTACTCGGAAAGTCAATAAAAGTTGTTGACAGCTACTGCTATCTAGGGATAGTTCTGCACAAGTCCGGGGAGTTGAGAACGGCACAATTCACTCTTAAAACCAAGGCAATGAGAGCTTTCTTCGGCCTCAAACGCACCGTAATTCGTTCAAAATTATCATTTAAAGCTCTCGCCACCCTTTTTGACTCATTGATTAAACCAGTTATACTCTATGGGGCTCCAATATGGACCCCTACCAGTGCAATAAATAAATCAATTATCAAATATTGTAAGCTAACTACTCTGAATAATGCGAATGTTGAAAATTTCATCTCAAAAATAAATCGCACGATGTCTGAAAAGGTTCATTTATCCTTTCTAAAATGGGCCCTTGGAGTCCATCGCAAAGCGTCAAATGTGG
>JAAEPI010001161.1 GCA_024232835.1 Cytophagales bacterium | reverse complement strand
TCTGTTGTCAGGTCAAAAGGGGAGGTTGTTATTCTGATCAATCCAATGACGTCAACGAAAGCAGAGAGCATGGAACGATTCTTTTATTTTTTTAATAGGATCAGTAACTCAGAATTATCCGTTAGCATATCGGCGATCGTGCAATGATCCAACTCTGCTAAAAAAGCCAATTTGGCTCGAGCCAGATGGGCTTTCAACTTACATGCAGGTGAAATATGACAAAAATCAGGCGCACAATTCATGACATCTAAGGGTTCAATATCTCTGACTACGTCTCCAATGACAATGGTTTCCGGAGGTCGCCCCAGACAAATGCCTCCATTTTTTCCTCGTACCGTTTTCACGTAGCCCAATTGACCTAACTTATTTATTATCTTAACCATATGATTTTTTGACACATCAAATGTATCGCTCACCTTTTGTATACTGGTTAATTCACCTGCGGGTAAAGAAGCCAAATATATCAAAGCGCGTATCCCAAAATCAGTAAAGTTGGTTAGTTGCAAAATACACTCCTCTAGTTAAATTAAATTGTAATTCTTCCATTAACTAAAAGATATATGTTCAAACAATCAACCTTAGATATCGTCAATCCTGCCACGCTCTTTCTACCTTAAAAGACTCAAGATGGCTTGCCTCGCCTCAAGATGTATATTTCGTTGAATGTGTTTCAACAATAACCCATGTAAAAGCCTTATATTGGCAGATAGATATTCTAAGGCATGCCCGTCACGACTGAACGCTCTGGCTGCACTTTTTGAAACAAATATTTCATGCTTATAATTGATGGTCTCAGTTGGGAACAATTCCACTTACCCATCCATTTGTCGGGTTCTGCGATGAAACAAATGAAGAGGGTCAACAACCTTGAAGGGAGTAAAGTCAATTGAAAATGGATTCAAGAAGAATAGGTTCTCTTCACAAAGCAGTGAGGACTAATGATCTCCAATAACACTGCATGTACTTTTTTACGCGTATGCGGTATTACCAAAAGGTGGTGCGACGTTTCGCTCTGGAAATAATGTTTTCCGGCATCCTTTGCTCGAGAC
>JAAEPI010001160.1 GCA_024232835.1 Cytophagales bacterium | reverse complement strand
AACTTGGGGTGCACTATGAGGAATCATAACTATGCCCCTATTTCTACCTTCCTGGTTCCCATCATCACCAATCAATAATTGCTGCTTTGGCTCCTCTACATCACCATTGTGAACGGAATCAACATCTTCCGATTCACTTTCAGATGGATCGGCAGGATAATCATCACCGTTTTCCCTTGGTGGTGCCGATTTCATCAACTCCATATGCACTACATCAAACTTATTCCCCCCTTTATCAATTTTGTACGAATGATTTGTTACCTTTTTTACTATTTTGTATGGTCCCCGCCAGTGATCAAAAAATTTCCGGTGTTTACAACCTTTGGGCGCGGGCTTCCACACGAATGCCCATTCTCCCTCAATAAATTGCTGAATATTTAAATTTTGATCATACTGCTTTTTAGATGATATCTGTTTTGTTCGAATGTTATGATTTGCCACAGAATAAGCATCTTGTAGAGTATTATATAATCTATGAGCACTGTCACTATAGTGTTTTCCAAGTACCGTTTTTGGGTT
>JAAEPI010001159.1 GCA_024232835.1 Cytophagales bacterium | reverse complement strand
TTAATTATATTAGTGTATTACAGTGTTACAGTGTTACAATGTAATTATCTTATGACTATTGAATTTGTGTTCATTTTAGTAGTTAATTAAGTAGTTGACTATATCCTCTATTTACTGTACATTCTACTGCAGCAGGTCACCACAATAGTAGTTGTAACAATTGTTTTGTCTAAGCAGAAAAATACTTTTGCCTGGATAGTTAGGTATGGTTACCCTGGACGCTTTTCCTCTGCTAAATGTAGTGGATATAAGTTTCTCAGTAATTTGGCATCAATTTGGATAACCGTGCTTAATCTAGTAACTACTTGTGATCTGCAACACAAGTATACTTAATCCAGGTCCAACGGCAAATGAACTGACCAAATTAACGGTAATGTATCAGAATTTGCGGGGGTTAGTTCCTTTCAGTGGTCTAGGGAAAACAAATATGCCATTAGATGCTGGAAAACTTCTGGAACTGCAGTCCAAAATCTATAATGACAAACCCCACATAGTAATTCTAACCGAAACCTGGCTCTCCAAAGAACATCTTGATAATGAAATCTTACCAGATGGAATTTACAAGGTGTATAGGAGAGATAGGTCGAAAAGGTCTCACCCCCTGATCCTAACAATCCAAATAAGTTCAGGCGAAAAGGTGGAGGGGTCTTAATTGCAGTTAGAACTGACATTGACGTTGAAAATGGTAAAGTTGATGTCAGTTCAAAGGCTGAAATGCTATCTATTAGCTTGAAAGCCAATAATACCAACTATTGCATATCTGTTTGCTATAGGGTGGGAACTCTAGGTGAACAAAATTTAGCTGAAATAGATCGGCATCTTAGGAAAGTTGTTAGTCAAAAAAAATTCAAGGCCCATTTTGTTATTGGGGATTTCAAAGCCAGTCTGCAATAGAATTGGGCCAAAGTTTCTTAGATCTCTTTAATGATCTTGGGCTAACACAAATTATTCAGCAGGCAACCCATGAAAAGGGGAAAATTCTTGATCTCCTATTCTCAAACTTGGTTG
>JAAEPI010001158.1 GCA_024232835.1 Cytophagales bacterium | reverse complement strand
GGTACAGCTTTTCATGTGTTTATACCCGTCATGGAGGAAGATGTATTCCCAGTACTTTTAACGGAAGAACAACTTGTAGGTGGTAAAGAAAGGGTGTTTTTTATTGATGATGAGGAGTTACTCGCTGAGATGGGCAAAGATATGCTTGAAAGGCTTGGTTACCACGTTACGGTAAGAAACAGCAGCCTGGAGGCATTAGAAACCTTTCAAAACCAACCTGAGCAGTTTGATATAGTTATTACCGACCAGACAATGCCGGGCATGACTGGTGCTGATCTCGCTAGAAGAATGATGCAGATTCGCCCTGACATTCCCATTATCCTTTGCACAGGCTACAGCACTATTATCTCTGAAGAAAAAGCCAAGGGAATTGGCATCAAGGAATTTGCTTTAAAACCACTTGCAAAGAAGGATATTGCTAAATTGATTCGTAAGGTTTTGGATACTGCAGAGGGTGTAAATAGGATTGTGTAACTGCGCATCAGGACTTATCCTGTTTTCAAAGGAGTTAATGATGAGCAGAGCAAAAATACCCGACGATCTTGAACTGCAAGCTTTAGCAAAAGAGCTTGCAAAAAATGTTAAATCTCAAAAAGATCTATCTGATTTAACCAGCAAATTGGTCAAAATGACCGTTGAAGCCGCTTTAAGTTCCGAGATGGAAGAACACCTTGGCTATACCAAGAATTCTTCACAAGGGCACAATACAGGCAACAACCGAAATGGTCATAGCCGTAAACGCTTAATTGGTGACCACGGCGAAGTTGAGATTGAAACTCCTCGTGATCGTAATGGTCAATTTGAGCCTCAATTGGTTAAAAAGGGGCAAACTCGACTCACTCATTTTGACGATCAGATTCTGTCTCTGTACGCCAAGGGAATGAGCACTCGTGACATCGTTGCCAGTTTTAAGGAAATGTATGGTGCCGATGTCTCTGCAACCCTTATTTCCAAAGTAACCGAATCGGTCATTGACCGGGTTATTCAGTGGCAAAACCGTCCACTAGATGCGGTTTATCCAATTGTTTATCTTGACTGCATTGTCGTCAAGATTCGGCAGAATAAGCGGGTCATCAATAAATCGATTTATCTGGCACTTGGTGTCAATCTCGACGGCACCAAAGAAGTCCTCGGTCTGTGGCTATCCGAAACCGAAGGGGCAAAGTTTTGGCTTAGCGTACTGACCGAATTGCAGACCCGTGGACTAGAAGATATTTTCATTGCCTGCGTAGATGGGCTTAAAGGCTTTCCTGATGCCATTGAAGCGGTTTTTCCACACACGCAAGTTCAGCTCTGCATTGTCCACATGGTGCGCAATTCACTGCGCTACGTTTCATGGAAAGAGCGCAAAGCTGTTGCAACAGACCTTAAAGCGATTTATCAATCAGTTACAGTCGAAGAAGCTGAACTGGAGCTTGATCGCTTTGGCGAAAAATGGGATGGCCGTTTCCCTTATATCTGCAAGTCCTGGCGCAACAACTGGGCGAATCTAACCCCATTGTTCAACTACCCAGAGAATATACGAAAAGCAATTTATACGACCAATGCAATTGAATCACTTAACAGCGTGATCCGTAAAAATACAAAAAACCGAAAGATCTTTCCCGGTGACGAATCGGCTCTCAAGGTTGTTTATCTCGCCATTGAGGCGGCATCAAAAAAATGGACTATGCCAATTCATCACTGGAAGAATGCAATGAATCATTTTATGATTGAGTTTCCGGATAGGGTTCCAGAAACTTTTTAACCGCCAGTTACACAATTTGATTTACAGAGCCCAAAGGTTACTACTCTTGCCAATATTCTGCAAAGGATTGGGGATATTTGGAGCTATTATGCATAAACATATATAAGTGGAAAACTGTCGATTGCAATGAAACTCACTTATGATGGCCGACTATCCAGAACGTCCCTTACCGTCTTAGCGAGTTCTCTTATCTCAAATGGCTTCATAATAAAACCGCTGATTCCAATCATCCTGGCTGTTTCAGCATCCATCTTGGAACTGTAACCAGTACAAATAATTATCGGGATATCCGCTCTGATCTCCTTTATTTTTTTTGCTAAATCCTTACCAGTCAAATCTGGCATTGTCTGATCGGTAATGACAAGAT
>JAAEPI010001157.1 GCA_024232835.1 Cytophagales bacterium | reverse complement strand
TGCAGTATTCGGTCATACTATGATGGCTAAAAAACTTAAAGCATGGTTTGTAGACGATTTTGATATGGACGAGAATCTTATGCAGGATGTTGCAGCATTGGAAAGAGCCCAAAGGTCTGGCGATATGACACAATTTGCACTCTATGCTGGTACTAATTTTGATTCCAGTGCAGATTATTGGAAACTGACCGATAACGGGAAGATTGAATATGATGGTAAGGCAAATCTTTATGATGAAAGAGGGAATTTAGTATTAAGAGTCGTTGAAGAGCTCTCATTGGAAGAGGATCAACAAGGTTCAGGTAAATATGCGGAAACTGGATTAGCAAGAATTTTAGGAATAGGCAATCAAGAAGCAGCGTTACTGATGGCTAGTAAGGGTCTTGACTATACTGTTGCTGATGGTAAAGATACACTAGATACTAATAACTGGTCTTGGCGTAAAAACGGAATGAATGAGATTAATAAAATGATCCCTGGTTTTGATGCTCCAACTGATATGCTCTTTTTACTTGGTTCTCAAAATCAATATAGTGTTCTAGCTGAACGTGGTTTAATGACGAAAGAACCAAGTGAAACTTTATTTGGATTAGCTGGTAAACTCGGATTTGAGCAAGACATTAGTTATGATGATTGGATGTCTAATAGAGTAAATAGTGATATTTTTGACCGTATTAACCTTGATTATCCAGCAGGAACAATGGCTCCTTGGAGTGATGCTCTACTTGGTGATGGATTGAAAACTTGTACACAGACTAGTGCTTATCGTAATAGTAATGTTTTAGCAGATATTATGGGATCAAGCTTTGATGACGTGACTACAGAAATGAAAGAATCTGGTTTATGGAGTCCTCTATATGGTATTGCAAATGGATCCAAGTTTTCTAATATTCCTTCAGAACTTGCTGGAAATGATTTTGGTACTGTTCTATCCATGATGGGATTAGCTGATGGAGTAAAACGTTATTCAGCGATTGATATCAACGCTGGAGACTTAAATGAAGGCGCAATTCTTACAATTTGGCACGAAGATAATTATGCACAGATTTTCAATGGTGAATGGCCAACAAATTTACCTTATGGACACACAGGAAGTAATGGTGGTGTCAACATCGAAGGATTTGGAACTGAACAAATGAGAGTGACTGTATCTTGGGTAGACCAGTATAATGGAAGTGATCTGCATGATTGGAATTTCTATACAGATAGTTCAGAGGAGTATTG
>JAAEPI010001156.1 GCA_024232835.1 Cytophagales bacterium | reverse complement strand
TCATGAAGATGCCATGTTATGGGAATTACATGAAATTCGGCATGAATTACACCAAATTTTGCGCCACAAAACCGTTGAAGACATCACGGCTGATGCCCTCAGGAAATACCAGCAGTGGCAGGAAGAAGTGGGGAAGATGGTCATCACGAGAACACAGAATGACCGTCACCAATCGACCAAGACATTCGCTCTCGGTGAATAAAAAGGAAGCGCAAAGGTGAGGGGGTCACGGTATGAAACCATGTCTGGATGAACAGAGGATGTCATCAAGGCTAGGCGAACCGTAAAACACAACACACATGATTACTCAACGTTTTAAGACATCAAAAATATTCTCCAACCCCGATAATGAGAGGGCGAAAGAGCTCATGGACACGGCTCAAACGTTGGATGAATTGACGGCGATTATTTTGGAGAAGAACATCGGACTTCAAGGCAGCGCTCAATATTTTGATGCAAAGATGCTCATTCATTGTATTGATTGCTATTTGCAAGATGGGGATACACGGAATTTGACATCAGCCGGGAATTTTAGATTCAAGGTCATTTGCTTAAAAAATGAATAAAAGGAGACATCCTGAAATTCCTGATTCTATGATGACGCTTGAATGTTCAGGTGAGACGCTTACAGGAATAGCTGCACCATTATTTGAACGTCAACAATGGCGAATTGATTGTACAGATTGACACATTTTAGACGAATCTGAATGTCCTGCATCATGTCATAAAGAATCTGGAATTGTACGATGAAAAACAGAAGAAAAGGATTCGTGACGTCTCATCCACACGTTGCGAAGTGGAGCGAATGGCATTTGATTCTTGAAGGAACACGTGACAACAGCCAATTTAAAGATATGGAGGAGTGGAAGACATATGATACACATGCAGCATACCTCATATTGGTGAAGGGGTCATAACACGCGAAATTCACCTGGCG
>JAAEPI010001155.1 GCA_024232835.1 Cytophagales bacterium | reverse complement strand
GAGATAATTTCGCTTTGCACGGATTTCATTCCGACTAACCCCGTCCTTGCGTGACGCACGTCAAATTTATATCGCTGTGACTGGTTTCATAGAAACGTGGATCGTTGTGGTTCCCTTCAAGGCTTGTTCTTGTTTCATCTCGAAACGATGGTGAGCTATCTGCAAGAAAACCCAATGGTCATCCATCCGTATTAAAAAATTTTACAGAGGAGTTCCGTTGCAAGAATCCATTATAGTCCCAAGTTGAGCGCTCGATAAAAGCGATCATGAGAATTCAATGGAAGTTCGGTGGTCCCAGAACAATTAGACCAGGAGGAATCGAATCACTCTTGGCGGTGCTCTCTATTTATTCTTGTGTAGGGAATCTTTTTATGAATACTTAGAAGTTTGGGGAAATTAATAAATTAAATTATGTATTGAATGTAAGATTCCCTACAGTCGAATGATTTATGTATTTTGGATGAAAAATTGGCCGAAGATTGAGAGATACTGGCAGCCTATTCCAGCTTTCGTTGGAAT
>JAAEPI010001154.1 GCA_024232835.1 Cytophagales bacterium | reverse complement strand
GTCATTGATCTCAATACGAACACTGGCTATACCTTATCCAGTCGGCAAACACCAACTCAAGAAGAGATAGAAAAGATGGTAAAATCTAGCCAGATAGACCAATTTACACCAACCAAAGATGGGGAAAAAAGTAGCCGGATAGATTTTTATGCCCTCCATTTAGTAGATGACGCCCACCATCTACCCTCCTCTGTGCGCTATATAGCTGCTGATGGCCTCTATGCCAAAATCAAATACCTGGCCGCAGTCCGTCAGGTGAACCTTCATCTAATCAGTAAATTTCGCTCCGATGCCAATTTGCGCTATCTTTATCATGGCCCGCAAAAGAAGAGAGGGGCCAAGCGTAAGTATGATGGCAAAGTTAAGTTCGATCAACTGAGTGGACTGGATTATGTGGGCGAAGTTGAGCCAGGTATTCATCTCTATACTGCTGTTGTCAACAGTGTGAGCTTAAAGTGCAATGTCCGTCTGGTCTATGTTCTGAACCTTCGCAACAAAAAGAAACCCAGTTATGCCCTCTTGTTTTGTACTGATACGGAACTAGAGGCTGAAACGATTTATCGTTACTACAAAGCTCGCTGCCAAATTGAGTTCATTTTTCGTGATGCTAAACAATTCACTGGTTTGTGCGATTGTCAAGCCCGTTGTCAAGAAAGCCTTCACTTTCATTTCAATGCCAGTTTCACCGTGTTGAACTTAGCCAAATTTGATGCCCAACAAACTTTTGGTCTTGATGCAGATACTCCTTTCTCTATGGCGACCCAAAAAATCGTCTATTTTAATGAACATTTGCTCGATCAGTTTATTTCAATCTTTGACTTTATCCCAAGTTTGATAAAAAACTCTCTTGGGTATCAAGAACTCAGGGTATATGGTGCTATTGCTACCTAATTCTGTCCGAAGTATTGCAATTTTGGCAGCAGCTTCTTTAATAGTAGCAGGTGGATATTGACGAAAATCAGCAATTCCCGTTTTTTACAATATCCTATCAAATCTCCATCCGACC
>JAAEPI010001153.1 GCA_024232835.1 Cytophagales bacterium | reverse complement strand
TTCGGATTGGGTTACACTTCGTTTGCGTATCAAAAGCGATAATGATTCACCCAATCGCTCTCCGATTCGATCGGGCACAAAGGTTCCTCCCTTGGATCCAATCTTTATTTCTATGAGGC
This sequence comes from Cytophagales bacterium, assembly GCA_024232835.1. Taxonomy (GTDB): domain Bacteria; phylum Bacteroidota; class Bacteroidia; order Cytophagales; family Cyclobacteriaceae; genus JAAEPI01. The sequence continues at coordinate 965 of JAAEPI010001153.1, read as the reverse complement.
CTTTCTGCTCTAGAACTCGAAATGCTTCTCTCAAGGTACGCCTGCTCGTACCAAGATCTTCAATCAATTCCCGCTCCGGTGGCAGTTTGTCACCTGGATTGAGCTTACCTGATAGGATGACCTCTTCTAGCTGGTTGATGACCTCCTGATAAGCACGAACTGGTGCAATCTGTCTGAATAAACTCATAGGATGCCTTTAATGAAAAGAATGGAATTTAATACAATGGTAACACCATTGTAATGAATGTCAACTCTTTTTTTGAAAAATGGGTAATATTGCCAATTTAAAACCAAAAGAAATTGGTGTGGATTCCAACGCCATATGAAAAATACAGTTTTTTCTGGACAAATCTGGAAATTTTCGAATGATGATTTTCGCAGAAATAGGCTTTCAATGTATGTATTTGCTCAATGATTGGTCCAGTAATCACGAAAGATGAAATGGAGTATTTCTAAGATATTCAGTTGTTAGAAGGTCGATGGGAAATTGACCGTGATAGTGTGACAAGTTCTGGCGGATGGCTTTACTATGAAAACTACGAATGCCACCCGAGGCCTTACTATCGACTTTGCGTGCACTCCCCCAAACCTTTGATTTCCAGGTTTTACCTTCAAGCACCAGATAGATAATAGCGAACGAAAATACCTTGCGGAAGAACTAATCTGCAAGGCTGATTTTATTGTTACGGTTCCAAATTTCTCCAACTATCCCATATCCAGCGTCTTTCCCTTGAGATTTAGACTTGTGAAATTATCTTTAACCAAACCGTATCATCAGATATTAAAGATTTGGTCATTTTGGGGTACCCACTGGAATTGTAGCTTATATGATTTAATCTATACTTTATTGTAATTCTGTGTGGCCACTATATATTGTAGTTGCCTGATACTTCTTTTATGGTACTGCTATTGGTAAGGCCAACAGTCTGCGTGCTTGTGCAAATGTGCACTCCATCACGATGCAG
>JAAEPI010001152.1 GCA_024232835.1 Cytophagales bacterium | reverse complement strand
CCGGGAGCGCTGCGACTTAAAATACTGAAGGAAGAATCGGCAGTGTTGAGACAGATTGAGGGTCACAATAGCGGAAAAAGAGGGAAAAAAGGAAGAAACGTGAGCTTGAAGAACGGGCAGTGTGTCAATCGGTGGTAAGTTCCGGGTTCAGTACCGTTATTTCATAAGGAAAAATAATGAATGAATCAATTACTGTGAACCGTGGAAAGAAAAACAGTGAATGATACAATGGTTGTGATTGGTAGTAGTTGAAATAGTTCAAGGAAGACCACAGTGGTATCGTAAGTAACAAAAGTTGAAGTGTAAGTGTTAGGTTTGTAACTTGTGATACACTGTGTGCATAACTTCAAAAGAAGCACATACAGTAAGAAATGGAGGTCATGGTAGAGATGACTAAATGATGCCAACGCAATGTTATTCATAGCATGCTCTTTCCGACACACAAGGGTGTAGTGAAAGAAAGTCGTAAGGGTTGATTGTGGCCAGGAAATAGTCCATTAGGAAGCGCATAAAGGAAGGGGTGTAATTGAGGAAAACAGTCCTCCATTAAATATTCAAAAAATTCTGAGATGGAGGGGGAGATGAAGCAGCTTAAATCGATCACTTTTACCATTCACTCAGAAT
>JAAEPI010001151.1 GCA_024232835.1 Cytophagales bacterium | reverse complement strand
TTTAATCTGTAAATCTCCAACTTGTCTATACATCTCCAACAGGGCCGATTTAATAACTTCCGGATAATCTTGCGCAAATGAATAATCTTTGGAAGAATCAGAATTTGAATATTTGGCATCAGGCATGTAAATATCAATTGTTCCTTCAAGTAGACGTAGTGTATCAATTGATTCGTAGCCTCCACAGTTATAGACGATGGGAATTTTCAGGTCTTTTTGTCTGGCAAAATAAATGGATTCAATAATATGCGGTACTAAGTGTGTAGGAGTAACAAAGTTAATATTTACACAGCCCAATCTTTGCAACTGTAACATCATATTGACAATGTCGTCAACTTCCACCTCATTTCCATCTCGAAGTTGACTTATGTCATAATTTTGACAAAAGACACAGCCTAGATTACAGCCAGCAAAGAATATTGTTCCAGATCCTCCATTCCCTACCAATACTGATTCTTCTCCAAAATGTGGTGAAACAGATGAGATAACAGCCCTAGCTCCAATACCGCAAAATCCTTTTTCATTATTTAAACGGTTGACTCTGCATGACCTGGGGCACAGTTTGCAAGACTCCAGAATATTGTATGCTAGTTCAATGGCTTC
>JAAEPI010001150.1 GCA_024232835.1 Cytophagales bacterium | reverse complement strand
ATTAATCGATACAGCCAAATTTTCAGTGAAGTCAATCATGTTGGTTGCGCAGGATTTATTACGAAGGAAACCATGTTGGCGTTGATCTAACTTGTGCTCAATATGCAGAAGGAGCTCTTCTTTAATAATTCTTTCAAAGACTTTCATGACAAGGCAAGTAAGGGAAATTGGTCGATAATTTTCTACATCCTCCTTAGAGCCCTTTTTATGTATTGGTACTACATTTGCTACCTTCCATTCCCTGGGAATATATCCAGCATTGTATGATATCTTAAATATAATAGAGAGTGGGTATGCTAGGCTGGCAGCACAGTTTTTGAGAATTTTCCCGTGTATGCCATCCGGTCCTGGGGCCTTATTTGCATTCAGTTGTGAGAGAATTTTCCTAATCTTCCGATGAGAAAAATCAACTTGAAAACTAGTATCGTTAGACCAGTCAATGTCAATGTTATAATTTGAGGATTCCGAGAATTGCTCTTGAAAAAAGGTATTAAAGAGGTTAGCCTTATCACAGCTATCATTTCTGAAGCGGCCTTTATAATGGGTTGTGTCAGGGATACGCTGTGACTTGGAATGGGATTT
>JAAEPI010001149.1 GCA_024232835.1 Cytophagales bacterium | reverse complement strand
TTCAATTTCTTTTTTGTTGTCAGATAGTGTTACCTACTCCAGACGTTGTTGGCACGGTTTATATCCGCCATCAAGCCTGCTTCATCAATTTCAATTCGTTGAATATCATCGGCAGGGATATCCAACAGAATTTTATAGTCGGGATTTGTCCATGGCCAATCAGGCAGGAGAGTAGCTTCTGTTTGTTTTTCTCCTCTCATGATTCCGAGCGGCGCATAATATTGTATTTTAGAGCCATCTATTCGGGTGATTGTCAAGTCGATGGGCATAGGTACCACTCCATTTTTCTTTAAGGTTATCACCGTTTTACCATTTTTCTCAGAAACTCCATCTACTGAGTAGTCAATGGTGTTAGTGGTGTTAATCATGTAGTCAAAATACCAATCTAATTCCAACTTTGATTCCTTTTCAAAAGTTCGTTTAAAATCATTTTCATCTGGATGCTTGAATTTCCATTCGTTGAAATATCGCTTCATGCCAGACTTAAATATGTCTTCTCCAAGGATATATTCGAGCTGGGACAGAACAATGGAGCCTTTAGTATATATAGCCCAGTTTCGTGCATCTGGACTTTTGAAATGATCCGCGTGTGTAGTTAGTGGTTCTTCAAAATTGGGATAATTTGCTACCAATGCATATCGCGCATAGGCCTCCTCCATACTTCTTCGTTCTTCGTATTGCGCAAGCAAATTAGGCATGATACCAGCCGTATAGTAATTAGCAAATCCTTCGTCCATCCAAGCTAAATAATTTTCACTTGTTGCAACCATCCCTTGAAACCAGCTATGCGCTATTTCGTGAGCAGACACACCTAGTAAACTTTGTAAACTCCTATGTCCTGTAAACATTGTTGCCATAGGATATTCCATACCTCCATGACCTGCTTGGATTAGAGAGTATTGGGGATACAAATATTCGCCAACTTCACTTTCCATAAAATTGAAAATTTTGACGGTCATTTCTGGCAAGAATTTCCAATTTTCAGTGTCTCTCTGCTCGATATAGAAAAATCGCAGAATCGTCCCATCGTCCATTGTTCGAGTAACATGTTTGTAATCAGGATCTGCTGCCCAGATAAAGTCATGAACATTTTCTGCTCGAAAACGCCACGTATTATTCTTCTCTTTATTTTTTTTAATTTTTAATCCCTCATCCTCATATCCATATCCTATTTCATTTCCATTTTGCAATACTCCAGTACTTGCAAGAACGTATTTCTTGTCAATGGTCACGTTTACCTCATAATTACCAAATGGTGCATAGAACTCACTATCAATGTACGGATGTGCATGCCAACCTTTTTTATCATATTGAGCCATTTTAGGATACCACTGTGCCATGGTGTAATCTATAC
>JAAEPI010001148.1 GCA_024232835.1 Cytophagales bacterium | reverse complement strand
GGATTACTACAACTTAATAGAACATATGAAAATGCCGGAAATGTTTTGAATTTTATCACGAAGGATGGAAACAGACATGGTGATTTCCGTTTCAAATCTGAAAAGACTGACAACAATACCACAAAAACAATTATGTTTCTGTATGGGGATCAGCAAAGTGTTGGAATCGGAACTGAATCCACAGGCACACACACTCTAGCTGTAGACGGCTCCATTCATGCAGAAGAGGTATTGATCGATCTCAATGTTCAAGGCCCAGATTATGTCTTTGAAAGCGATTACGACCTTCAATCACTTGATGAAATCCAAGAATACATCAAATCAGAAAAGCACCTTCCTGAAGTCCCCTCTGCGAAAGAAATGGAAGAGAATGGGATCGTCCTTGGAGAGATGAATATGCTACTGCTGAAGAAAATCGAAGAGCTAACTTTGCATCTGATTGAGCAGAATAGCAAAATTGAAAAACTGGAGAAGCAAGTAAGCGGATTAACCTCAAATAAATAAGTGACTTCACTTAGTTCAAAATAAAAAATATGAAGAAATTATCTATAGCAATTGCAAGTTTCCTGTTCATTTCCACTCTACATGCGCAGGATCCAGTAGTAGTGTATGAAGCTACCAAATATGCGTATGAAGACGTTTCTTATGATATAGTAACCTCGCTTAAACTGGGAGATGGCTTCACCGTATCTTCAGGAACAATTTTTAAAGCTTCCATGACCCAAAGTGATCTAATCCCTTTGAAGAGTGGTTCACTGACTTATGAACCTTTTGCCATGTTTGGACAAGAAGGTGTTGCAGGTAAGGACACTAACACTATCCCAGACTTTTCTCATGCAGGATATATGGGAGGCGGAGTAGCACTTCCCGATGTACCTGTGGTCGTTACAATAGGACCTGTAGATGGTGATGACACAGAAACAATCCAATGTGCCATCGAAACTGTAGAAGGTTTACCGTGGGATGAAACAAATAAATATAGAGGAGCAGTTCTATTAGCACCAGGACATTATCAAGTAAACGGGGAATTGCTTATTAGTAAAAGTGGCGTAGTGCTTCGAGGATCAGGACAAGGAGCCAATGGAACGATACTGCACGCGGACTCGGTGTACGTAGGTGACCCTGTTGATAATAGGAATAATTGGAATTTTATAACCATTCAGGGAGGATCTGGAGTATCAGCGGATGGCACCACCCAGGTGGAGATTTCCTCAGCTTATGTGCCAGTAGGTGCAATGAGCTTTGAAGTACCTGCCGGTAATGTCTTCGGTGTTGATGATACTATTTTGATAGTACGTACCCCAAACCAAAAATGGATTGATGATTTGGGTATGGCTCAGCATGGTTGGACACCAGACAGCTATACTCTTGCTCATGAACGTGTCGTTACTGATAAAATAGAAGGTGAAGGCGGTGATAATGATATAATAATAATAAATATTCCTATTGTAGACGTAATGGAGAATCAATATGATGGAGGAGTAGTTTCCAAAATTTTCGAGGATCAAGATGATCGAATTCGTAAGTGTGGTGTTGAAAACCTAAGGATAGTATCTACAAAAAGTTCAAGTACCGATGAACATCACATATGGACGGCCGTATATTTATCAGGAGCTGTCAATTCTTGGGTGAAGAACGTAACGGCACAGTACATGGCTAGAGGTTGTGTAACGATTAGTGGTCAGTCCAATTTCAATACCATACAAGATTGTGCCGCAATCGATCATGTATCCAAAATAACTGGAAGTAGGAGGTATTCTTTTGAGATAGGTTCTAAAGGTGGTATGGGAAATTTATTTCAAAGATGCTATACAAGTGAAGGTAGACATGATTTTGTAACGGGTGCCCGAGTCGCCGGACCCAATGTGTTTTTGGATTGTTCTTCAACAAACACTTATGGTGATATTGGGCCTCATCACCGTTGGGCCACAGGTACACTCTTCGATAATATACGAGGTGGAGAGATGAGAGTTTGGAACAGGGGAAATATGGGTTCTGGACATGGCTGGTCTGGAGCTCAGACGATGTTTTGGAACCTACTATCTAGTGAAGGTGAAGAGGTCATAAAAGTAGACAGCCCGATAGGAAGTCGAAATTGGGGTATAGGATGTGTAAGCTACTCTGGTGGCTTTGCTGGCGATGATTATTGGGAAAGCCAGAACACCCCTGTAAACCCCAGAAGTTTGTATTTAGGGCAATTGCAGGATCGTAAGGGGTCAGGTGCCGTGAATAATGTAACTATTGCAGCACAGCGATCAGGAAATATCTATGACCTGCTTGTCGCATGGGCTGGAGAGGGAGCATTGGTACCAGAAACACCGAGCGGTACGTACATAAACCCAGTTGAAGATGCCTATATCCGTGGAGATAATTATAAACACAATAATTATGGAAATGACGCTCAGTTGGTAGTTAAAAATGCAAGCGCAAATAATACCAGGAATAGTTATCTAAAATTTGATCTGAGCAGCATTACGGATGATTTGGTAGGGGCTAAACTAATGCTGAAGGTGAGTAATGATGATGCTGGAAGTACCACACATGAACTGTTCTTTGTTAGTAATGATACTTGGAGTGAAAGCTCTATAACCTCTAATAATAGTCCTTCACTTAGCTTCACAAATACGTATAGTGCTGTTCCAATGATCGGCAATTGGGTAGAGTTCGAAGTAGGGACTTTAGCTAAAACTCAATTGGATGGAGATAAGTTGTTAAGCGTGGCTATTACAGAAACAACGACTAACCATTATTTCTCTTATCATTCGTCAGAGGCGAGCAATCCAGCGGATAGGCCAAGGTTGGTTTATTATACCTCTACAAATGATTGTAATGCAACTGGAGGTGCTCAAATAGATGCTGGTGGTGAGGAGACCGAGAGTGAAGAAACTGAAAAGGAAGAAATCGTAGGTGAGTGTGGTGAACTTTCTACTCATTTTGAGTTTTATCCAAATCCAGTAAGTGATCAATTAACGCTTAGTGTCATTTGCCCAGATACGCATCTGAGAAAGCTCACGATTTATAATCTCCAAGGGGTTAGAGTAATGGAAATAAATGATTTTTCCACTATATCAAATCAGCTCACTATGGATATTAGTTCCCTTACCAAAGGTCTTTATATAATTTCTTTGGAATCTGATAATGGAATGGTTGACCATAAAATTTTGATTGAATAGTGTGACAATGAAGACCTCTGAGCCGTACTAGTACGTGCTTTCCATATTGCTAGTACGAGTCTGGCTATGTCGGCAGGCGGGCATTCTGCACAGCGAGAATAGAAAAGAATTCCAATCAGCAATGGTTGGGATTTTTTTTACAGTAAATCTTGCAGATTTTCCTATCCAAGTTCAGGCAGTTGTACATTGTGAACCCGCACCAGCAACCTTCTCTAGGTGTAGCTTGCAGCTACACCCGAACGTATTTGTTCGTTTGTAACGATCAAGACATAAATCCACTCCCCTCTGCACTCCTAAAAATTTAGTATGTACAATGTCGTAGTTGGTGGGGGGATTGTTGGGCTGGCATCAGCGCTTCCGAATATTTGCTAAAAGTTCTCCCTAAAACTTCGTTAATTCTTTCTCGTTCAAATTTTTACGATATTTGTACTGCAATGAAACTCAGAGAAAAATATAAGGTTCTTCAAAATTCAGCATCTATGAAAGAGCGGATCGTCAAATCTGTGCATGCTACTATGATGCTTGAAGATCAAAATGTATCCGTAAATCGCCTTTATCAATTGTATGACGAAGTGAAGGCTACTTCATAGGTTTCAATTGTTGCTTAATCAATTCTTCTAGCTTTTTGTAATCGTATTTATCTGCTGCTCTGATGGCTTCAAGATAGGTCTGCCTTTCTTCACCTTGTCGATGATAGAGAATAATATGATCATATCCATTTATCAAAGCGATAAGATCAGATAGTAACCTTGCGGTTCTTCCATTTCCATTATTGAAGGGATGAATCTTAACCACCTGATGATGGGCAAATGCAATTGATTTGATTAGGGTTTCGTTATCAGAAGATTTCCTGAGCTTGAAGTTCAGCTCTTCTAAAAACTGATAAATCAAACTGGGGACTTCTTGATAAGGAGGTGGAATATGTGAGCCTACTTTAAAATCACTAGTCCTCCATTTTCCAGCCCATTCGTAGAGATGACCAAAGGCTGTTTTGTTAAGCTGAAGAATCAATGAGGAAGTCAGTTCAATCGATTCATCTAGATCATACATGAATTCTTCTGCTCGAATGATTCCTCTAGCTTCTTCTTCATTTAGTTTATTCCGATCACTGATGTTAAGAAGATTATCGTCGATTGATGGAGTATAATCACCCATTGGATAAAAGTAGTAATCAAAATTCCTCAAACCCTACAAAATCTTTCCATTCTCCCTGCATAGTCTCGAAAGTGGATTCTTTGTTGTGGATGGATTTTATGGGATTTGTGAATTTCAGGACTCAATCAAATCAAATAAGGGAATAGTTCGTTACTTTGTTCCTATGAAGCTAACAGCAATAATTGAAAAATCAGAAGATGGCTGGTATGTTGGTCAGGTGGAAGAATTACCTACTGCAATTTCACAAGGTAAAACCATCGATGAATTGAAGGCTAATTTGTTAGAGGCTTTTCAACTAATAATGGAGGCAAATAAGGAAGAAACTGAACTGGATTATAAAGACAAAGATGTGATTCGTGAGAAGTTGGTTATTGCATGAAAATTCGATGAAAAAATCAACCAGCAATGACGTTCCTGAAATTACATATCCACCACCATCGGCTCAGGAGTGAAGCAAAGAATAAAAATGATCAATGCTATCCAGCCAAGAATCTTACGATTAGTCGTCAAGGGACGATCATCGGCAGCAGGTGGATGTTGAATACCCACAAAACGCCCGAGTAGAATAGCAAACAACACCCAGCCATTGTAGCCCTGCCATCCAAGAAACGATGATAAGAAAAATTGCACCGCAAGCATAATTGCTGCATACATCCACCGATCACGTTTTTGCGGAAACATCGAGTACGTGCAGATGTACAATACGTACAGGTAAATACCAACCTGAAATATAAAGTTCAGGGCATCAGTAGTGGAATCCCCAGACATGTCACTCATTTTTATCCAACCCAAGCCTGCATAGAATAAAAAAATGGAGAAAAGCACCGTTGATATTCGCTTGTGCCAGACGCTACCAAACAACCCATAAACCACGTGTCCCCCATCCAACTGACCTATCGGCAATAGATTCAGCGCTGTAAAAAATAGCGCCAGATAGCCTGCCAATAACCACGGATAGTGCATGATCTCTTTGGAACTTGGGATGTATCTGTCCTTCGGAGCTACGTACTTCCTACCCCAATTCATCAGGAGATTGTCGCCAAAATAAATTGAACCTGGCCCAATGCGTATAGTATCGTCATACATTTCGTACTGATACCTCTCAGGATTCAAATCAGATTTTAGCACCACAGTATCCAACCCAGCCATTGCCTCTTCAAAATTCTCTCCGAAAAGCTCATACTCAGGATGCACTTCATAGATATATTCCGTCTCTGGCAAACTTGCAAATCCATACCACAGCACTCCCAGAGCAATAACAAATCCGGCAAGAGGTCCGGAAATACCTACATCGAAATAGTGTGTGCGGCTCTTGATCACTTCACGAATCCTGATAAATGCTCCCATGGTTCCCAATGATGGTGCGGCAATGAATCCTAACCAAAATGGAAAATAGTATGGGAGCGAAACTTTGATGTTGTGATGCCGAGCGGTGAAGTAATGGCCAAACTCGTGAAAGCTAAGGATTAGCAAAAATGGTATTGAAAAATTTAACGCTCCAGTGAAATCCTGCCAAGACATGGTGATCTCTCCCCAGAATAGATATCGACTCCAAGTCCACTCCACTCCAGCCAGAGTCGTGGTAACAATCGTGATGAGGAAAAGTCCGAGATGAAGAAGATTCCGTTTGTTTTCGGTCATGCGGCGAAAGTAACTAGTCGTGAGGGATTAGGAGTTAGGAATTGGGGATTAGGTGTTGGGTGTTGGGGATTGGGTGTTGGGTGTTGGGGATTGGGTGTTGGGTGTTGGGGATTGGGTGTTGGGGATTGGGTGTTGGGGATTGGGTGTTGGGGATTAGGTGTTGGGTGTTGGGGATTGGGTGTTGGGGGTTGGGTGTTGGGTGTTGGGTGTTGGGGATTGGGTGTTGGGTGTTGGGGATTGGGTGTTGGGTGTTGGGGATTG
>JAAEPI010001147.1 GCA_024232835.1 Cytophagales bacterium | reverse complement strand
GTTAGACCAAAATACCACTTTATTCCATGTTGAACAGCTTTGCAAGACTGTAATGGCATCTACTGTCATTGCAGACTTAAGATTATCCATTTCACTGTTTCGTGGAAGGTGCTTCCTGTAGATTACACAAACTCGATCGCGACCATGTTGAATTTCTTCAAAGCCACCATTTGTCTCTGTTCCAGCTCCAAATTGAAAATTATCTCTATAACTTACATCACCTGCTTCTCGGGGTTGACAATGAAGCTCATGATAAAGACAGTTGATACTTCTGGCAAAGGGTTTCTTGCAGTACTTGCATGAATAGATTTTTATTTTCATCCGTTTGTACTGTTCATTGTCCATACCATGCACAGTTTTACAGTGTCTTTTCAAGTTGTTGCTTCCCGTCATCTTTTTGCAAACTAAGCATTGAATCTTACAATACTTTTTACGTTCCATTTTAAAGTTTAAACTGTAAGAGGTCCTCACTCGATGAGTTTTATGAGTGAAAAGACATAAAGTTGATCAACATTGTAATTTATAGATTTTGACTGTTTTTGCTCACTTTTGATATCCTCTAAATGGATAATATCTTAGTTTACAAGTTCACATACGGTAATAAAGAATTCATGTGAACTTTCAAATCAAATTTCTATCTACAGGTGATTCCATAGATCACCGAATCTAGAGAAGACTTGATCAAATGCAAACAAAAAAATGTGTTTTTTTTTTCATGTATTTCACATCATGTCTTTCACAACTTAAATGAAAGTTACATTTCATCAATATAAAGGAAATCTCCTGCAGTGATGGGATCGTTTTCTTGAAGATCTTGAATCCCAGAGGCGCTTTTCTTGACTGCTAAGTCCATCTTTGTTGATGTAAAATACTTTCCATCGATCTTTTGATAATTGAGTCATATCAGGATCTGCGTTTGAAAAAACAATTACAACATTTGGAGTCTTGAATTGAATTATCTCACTTGAGTACTTGGATGCGATTGAACGACCGTCCTTAATATTTTCCAAAACATCGTAGCATCGTGTCTCCCTTAAACCAGATCGTGCATCATTAAACATAAAAGTATCAAGAGTAGACAAGGGGTGTTTTCTTAATATTTGCATGATGTTACCAATGGAGTCTTTAAAATCTAACTGAATCACTTTTTCACATCCTAGCAAGCTTTGCGCATAATTTTGAAACCAAGTTTTACCTTCATTACCGCGTGCACCTTTCACCCAAATAACTTCTCGATAAGTTGGTTTTTGAATTAGATCCATTGATTGTTGCTGCCATGGATAAAGTTTGATATCAGCATTTGGGTTAATTGCACATTTTCTGCTTTGATACATGTCAAGAGCTTCCCTGTGTTTTTTAGACAGTGATTCTTCTTTTGTGTTTGTATCTGTTAGCACTTTGGAAATCTTTTCACCTAAAGCTATCTTCTCATCAAGGAGCTTGCTGTTAGCTAAAATTTCAGATTCCAAATCTTCATTTAAGGAAGGTTTTTTATCTTTATCTTTAAGAAATCCTGTAACTATAGTAGTCACTTTAAATTCAAAGTTCTTGTGCTTCGCCAACCAATGTCTTTTCAAATTATCACTCCTCATTTTCTTTTTACAAATAGAACATTCTAGAGTGATGTTACGATTCACAGAAGCCATTGTTACACCTCAAATCAAGTAACAAAGCTCTTTACCCTTGACTAGTTTAGATTTAAATGAGGTAAATTGAAGATATTAACTCAATTTATAATTTTTTAGTATGATTATTCACCTTTGAAATTGGTTGATTGAATCAAACTAATCTCCACTTACCATATTCTGTATTTGTTAAGTCACATGAATTCAATAGTCAGAGAGTAAAGAGTAAACTAGATAAGCTGGTGATCAAAGCACTTTTTCTAGAAATAGAACTTTCTAGATATCAATTTTGAGCTAGATACAGTAAATAAGGTATTGCGCAATCATAATGTGATATTGCGCAATCAGTAAGTAACATGATACCAGGACTAAATTATGATCGATCTAAAGATGATGTACCTCAAAATGAGTTGTGTACCTCAAAATATAC
>JAAEPI010001146.1 GCA_024232835.1 Cytophagales bacterium | reverse complement strand
CAAGCTACATTTACCTGGACTCTCATAACCTTTCGTTTGGAGTTATAGAAAATTCAAACATTACTCATTTCGATTATACCTTGAATGACAAGTGCAATCAATCATTGATTCCTAATTATCTCTTCACTACGGATGACAACAGAGTGCTAACACAAGAACCACAGTATACTGTCCCAGCACCGCAGACTAATAATTCCGTGATACTAAACCTTACTGATGCTGAAATCATGACCAGTGATAAATGCAGCTTGCACCATTACTACTCTATGCTTGTAGCAGTTGCAACATTTGTAATTGGATTGGTGGTTCAACCAGATAAGATTTCTGAATTTTTGAAGAAATACTTTAGAGAACAACTTTATGCAGGTAATTACTTTTCAAGAATCCGAACCAAGCTTTAGGATGCTAATTTTAAAAGTATCCTCCAGACTGTATAGTCGAGCGCAAAACCGTAGTAGTGAGATTTGTAATTATTATGTATAAAAAGCTATGCTCAGTTAAAATTTGGCATTTCCACTTTTACATTCTAGCTTTCGTTACAAAATGTCTTGTGTTGTTGCAATCGAAGGTTTTCAAATTTCCCAGCAGTTTGTCTGTAAGGAGATGTCAATTCTGTT
>JAAEPI010001145.1 GCA_024232835.1 Cytophagales bacterium | reverse complement strand
TTCTTAGGACTTGTAGCATGTTTACTGATGCTTATATTGTAATTGATGTCCCCCCAATTGTTAGGACAGGTTTAGTTCGTTTTTAAGTTCTATATTTCAAATATATACCAATCATGCTGTGCGAGTCTGGGTGTGTCTATAGAGCGATTGGGGTATGCGAGTATCAATTCCCAAATGCCTTCTTTGCGTATAGTAATACGTAAAGTATTCCACCAATGAAAGGAGTAGTTCCCAACCGTCATTGGGAGGATTAAGGTAGAGTTTTTCATACTTCACACTTCTCCACAATCGTTCGATGAAGGCATTGTCAATGGCTCTACCCTTACCATCCATGCTCAGTCTGATGTCCTGCGCTAACACAAAACCTGCAAACTCCTCAGAGGTAAACTGACTACCCTGATCGCTATTGAGTATCTCAGGTTTTCCATGCACTTCAACGCTTGAAGCAGCTATCTTAGCCTTTGATAATCAATTTGTTAAGTGTTTTTCAGCAGACACATAGTAATCCACCCATTCACAGCCTTCTTGTACCAAGTGCTACTTTTATAAACTATGTCACTGACCATCTATAAGTCGTCTGCAGGGTCAGGTGAGACCTACACCCTGGCCAAGGAATACCTGAAGCTCGCCTTGCGTTAGAAATACGTGTTCACCGCAAATTCAAATTGCTGGATAAAAATTTCCTTGAAGGCAGCTACGTTGTTTTGTTCATAAAAAATAAGCATGGCTTTTTTATAGGCTATTGAATCAATCGTCCTAAATGAGAGTGGGCAAGACCCATTCTTCATTAATATGCCGTTGCTTATAATCCGAGCAGTTCGCTTATTACCATCTGAAAAAGCTTGGATATAGGATAAGAGTAAGAGCGATAGAAAGGCTTTGTCAAAAACATCATCTGTTTTGTTTACTACATCACACATCTGTTGAAGAGCCTCTCTGATTTGGAATTCATTGTCAAGAGGTTGATAATTTGTTCCCGAAATTCCGACCCGCCGTACTCTTATATTCCGATCTACTTCGAGATCTTTGATTAGCAAACTATGAATATCCTCAATTCGAGCAGTCGAAATGGGATCTAGATAGCTAGGATCTTCAATTATAAAATCCAAAGCTTTTTTATGGTTGAGAAGCATGGTCGCTTCGTCTTTTTTCTTGCCATCGGCAGTTTCCTGTTCTTTCAGCAGCCTTTCAGTTTCCAACAGCGAATAGGTGTTACCTTCAATTTGAGAAGACTTCCAACTAAGATCAATGGCTAGCCTTTCGAGTTCTTTGTCATATTGTGATTTACTTAGACTTTTGATATTGTCTTTGTATTCACTGTGGAGTTGATTCAACCTTTCTTTTTCGCCTGCTGAAAAGAGGGTTACTTCAGCAAGTAATTCTGGAATCAGTCTTTGATTGAAATTCGTTACAATTTCTCTATCGTCTATTTCGACCGCAAAGTATTCGTCCACATCTATGGGTCTTATCAAATTATAGGCTGTGCTTATTTTGTACTTTGTTCCCTTTCCTTTTCCTTTTGTTGATATAAAGTTTTCGGCCTTTAGTTTGGTGAGGACACGCTTAATGGTTGCATATCCGGCTTGATTCACAAGACCATCATGTATCTCTTTGGAAGATTTTGATGGATTTTTTTGAATGAAACTGAGTATCTCCTCGCTGTTGTTTGCCATGTCTTTAAAGCTCAGTAATTCTATATTTAAAGCCCGATAACGCAGCTATCTGAGCCACAAAATAGCTAAAAAATGAGCTCAAAGAAAAATAAAGCTCTTAAAACTGAAATGTATAGCTCGTTATTTATCAGTAAATGAGCTTTATATCTTATAATAGTGAGCTTAAATATATGCTTTTAGTATCGGAAATGAAATCTCATTAGACTTTCTCATCGAATATTTGTGGATAACTATCCACCTCACTTTTCTCCCTTCTTAGAGAGGCGTACTACTTTTATAATCCATGTCGCTGACCATCTATAAGTCGTCTGCAGGGTCGGGTAAGACCTACACCCTGGCTAAGGAATACCTGAAGCTGGCGCTGCGCTCAGAGACGTATTATCAGAACATCCTGGCGGTGACCTTCACCAATCGAGCAGCACAGGAGATGAAGAAGCGGGTGCTGGAGTTTCTCATTGATATTTCGAAGGGCAAACACGAGTTTTTAGCTGTCTATGCAGAAGAGATGAGTATCACAGAAGCTGAGGTGCAAAAGCGAGCGAAGAAGACCCTAACCCATCTGTTGCATCACTATGGTTTCTTTAGCATTTCTACCATCGATACCTTCTTTCATCGGGTCATTCGAGCGTTCTCTCGGGAGATCGGCTTGCAAGGAAGTTTCGGTATTGAGCTGGACACAGATAAGGTGGCGGAATATATCGCGTCAGATATTTTCACGGATATCGAAGATCCGCAATTGAAAGAATGGCTGATCGACTTTGCCGGGAGCAAATTGGGGGAAGGCGAGGGGTATGAAATTCGAGGAGAGTTGGGCGCATTGGCTCAGCAACTTTTTAAGGAAGATTTCAAGGGATTGCATCAGGAGCAGTTTGAAGACGAGCAAGCCAAGGAGAAGCTAAAGGTCCTAAAAGGACAATTAATCAAAACTGTCAATTTATTTGAATCAGCTCTTCAAGCAATTTCCAGTCGATTTGAAACTGCCTTATCTGAATCTGGGCTCAATGATGATGCAATTAAGAATGGAAAAAACCTTCACAATTTTTTCAGGAAGCTTGCAAGAATTCATGAACTGAGCGGGAAAGATTATAGTGAAATTGTTGGTAAACAAGTAACGGCAGCTTCGAATGATCCATCGACTTGGGCTAAAGCTGATAAGACCTACAAGGATCAAGTGGAACAATGGGCAATATCGTCTTTTATGCCGCTTATGAATGAAGCAATCAATTATATGTCCACTAATGAGGCTTCTTATTTCACAGCCAAGGCAGCCACCGAGCATCTGTATACGCTGGGCCTCTTGTCGGATTTGGCCCGACGATTGCAAGAATACAAGAAAGAGGAGGAGGTCATCATGATTTCTGATTTGCCGGACTTCCTCTCGCAGATTATTGATGATTCGGGTTCGCCATTTATTTATGAAAAAGTAGGCAGCCGATACAAGCATTTCCTGATGGATGAGTTTCAGGACACGTCGAAATTGCAATGGAGAAACTTCAAGCCGTTACTGGAGGAGAGCTTGAGTAATGGCCATGAAAGCATCGTGGTGGGAGATGCCAAGCAGTCGATTTATAGCTGGCGTGGTGGTGATCCATCCTTGCTCCTTAGCGGAATCCAAGAAGATTTCCCACAGGCGGAATGGAAGGCTGGGGAGGTGAACTACCGAAGTGCCAAGAACGTGGTGGCGTTCAATAACGCCCTGTTTTCGGAAGGACCAAAGCTCATGGCCGAGATGATGAGCGACACGATCAATCCTGACGGGATATCGTCTTTTTTGGGAACGTATGAAGGAGCCGAGCAAAGCATTTTTAAAAAGAATGAAAATGTGGAAGGACTCGTACAGGTGGAGTTTTTAGAGTTCGAACGAGGCGAATATTTTAAGGAAGTGGCCATGACTCGAACCATTGATGTGATCGAAGGGCTGCTGAAAGATGGACATGACATGAACGACATTGCGCTGCTCGTTCGCACGAATCGAGAGGCTGCAGATTTGGTCAATTTTGTTTTCGATTATAAACGTGACCACACCACTTCCATTGAAGTGATATCGGATGATGGCATGTTGTTGAAGAATTCGCCGGTTGTCCAGTTGCTCCTTGCTGCATTTGGGCATTTGGTTTATCCAAAAGACAAGACCATCCTGAGTGATCTGGTTTTTAAATATCAGGAGACCGTGGAGGATCACTCGTTTACGACCCACGATGATTTTCTCACACTGACAGAAGAGCATTTGCCGGAAGGCTTTCGGAAACATAAACCCCACTTGTTGCATTTGCCCATTTTTGAAATGACGGAAGTGCTCATTCGCTGCTTTGGTCTGCAGAGGATTGAATCTGAGTTCGCCTACTTACAGGCTTTTCAGGATGCTGTACTAGAATACAGCAAAAATCAACGTTCGGATTTGCGGCTCTTTTTGGAGTGGTGGGAGGATGCAGAGAACAAACGTTCGGTGAAGTTGACGGGTGCACTTGGAGCTGTGGAAATCATCACTTCGCATAAATCGAAAGGTCTTCAGTATCCCATCGTAATTGTGCCGTTTTGCAATTTCAAAATGGACAGTCTGTCGCATACTTCGTGGTACGATTCTCCCGATGAAGAAGGCTTTGATGAGATCAAGGCTTTGCCCATTGATTATAAATCGGAGTTAGAGAAATCGAATTTTTCCACACCCTATAAGGATGAATTGGCCAAGTGGCATTTGGAAAGTTTGAATGTGTTGTATGTGGCCTTCACTCGTGCCGAACGAGGCTTGTATACCTTTTGTGAGCCACCACCGAAGGAAAAGAAGAAAATGTACGGTACCGTTTCGAAGTTGATTTGGACCTTCTTCGAACACACGGGTTATGACGAATGGAATGAAGCTGCAGGTATTTATAAGAAGGGACATTTGGATGTATTGAAAGCCGAGCAAACAGACGACCTTATTCAGCTATCTGGCTACAATTCCAATAAATGGAGCAAGAAGCTCTCGATTAGAAAGACAGGGAAGGCCTACTACGATGATGAGGTAGAGAAGCAACGAAATGAAGGAATATTACTTCATCAGATTTTGTCAGAGATCACCCATTGGGGAATGACGGACAAGGTATTGGAGAAGTACGAAGCACGCAATGAAATCTCCAAAGAGGACAAGGATCGCTATGGGAAGTTGATTCACAATCTGTGGGAGAATGACGAAATCAAGGATTGGTTCAGCTCGGATTATGAAGTAAAAACGGAGGTAGTGGTATTGCCCAAGGACGGAGAAACCAAGCGGATGGATCGGGTGATCTTACGGAACAAAGAAGCGAAAGTCATTGACTTTAAGAATGGACGACCCAAGAATGGGGATGAAATGCAGGTGCGAGAATATGTGGAACTGTTGAAAGGAATGGGGTATGAGACACGAGGGTATTTGTTGTATTTGAAGGGGGCTGAGGTGAAAGCGATATGAGAACTAAATCAGAAATTTACCAACCACAGAGTTCGCTGAGAACACAGAGAAAGAAGAAGAAAGAAACTCTGTTGTCTCTGTTTCTCTGTGGTTAATTCATTTTATGAAAAACACGACCACTTTCCTCTCGCAAGTTGCCGATCAACTATTGGCCAAGCACGTTGGTCATCTCGGGGAATGCACAGTCATATTTCCTAATAAGCGTGCAGGACTCTTCTTGAAAAAACATCTATCCAAGAAGATTGACCAACCCGTTTGGTCACCGGAAGTGTCAAGCTTGGAGGATTTCTTATTCCGTTTTTCAGATACTCAGAAGCAAGATCCACTTTCGCTGATTTTCAAATTGTTTGAAGCGTATTCCAAGCATCAATCCAATTCAGAAGGCTTTGAAGCTTTCTATTTCTGGGGAGAAATGTTGCTGCGCGATTTTGAGGAGGTTGATCATTACTTGGTCAATCCCGAACACCTATTTCGCCACATCAAAAGCGACAAGCAGCTTGCAGAGGATTTCTATTTTCTTGATCCCGAACAAGAAAAAATCATCCAACGATTCTGGCAAAAATTCTTCCCGACCACCACAAAGTCTCAACAACAGTTCGTGGATACCTGGCGAATATTAGCACCCGTTTATGAATCGTTCAAGGAGCAGCTGAAGACGGAGGGAGTAGGTTATTCCTCGTCCATCTATCGAGAGTTGGCGGAGCAGATTGATGACCTGAAATTAAATCTGCAAGGCTCAATCATCTTTGCCGGTTTCAATGCCCTCACACCAGTTGAAGAAAAGCTCATCAAGCATTTTGTCTCCGAACATGGAGCGGAGATGATCTGGGACGTGGATGCCTATTATCTGGATGATGTCAATCAGGAGGCTGGCCGTTTTCTAAGAAAATATCAGAAGGATGCTATTCTCGGGAAGACATTTCCTTCCGAAGTTGAGAGAAGAATCACACCAGACAAAAATGTCTCAGCCATTGGGGTCGCTCTAGAAGTGGGGCAGGTCAAATTGGTCGGAGAACGAATTGATGAACTTTTGAGCACAGGTACACAGCCCGAAAAAATAGTTGTTGTATTGCCACAGGAATACATGTTGTTTCCATTGCTAAACGCGCTACCCGAGAGCGTAGAAAAGTTAAATGTGACAATGGGCTATCCACTCAAGGATACGCCACTTTTTGGTTTGCTGGAAGCGGCCATTGAGGTTCAGGAACATGCTCAAATGACGTCTGAGCAGGAATACACGTATTATCACAAGCCTACACTTGATGTGCTTAGCCATCCGTATTTGTATCAAAATAATATAGAAGAACTTGAAAGGCTCATTCAGGAGATTAAGTCAAAGAATCAGATCCGTGTGATGCGACCCGCTATTTTGGAAGTGGACTCTACCGTACTTCATACCCTCTTTCGCCCACTGGATCCTGGCGAAAACATAGCCCATTACCTTAAGGGCATTGTGGAATTACTGGGGCAGGAGGTGAGTGAACGATTCGGTCTTGAACGTGAGTACTTGTACTACTTTCAGCAAATGCTAAGTCGGTTGAGTGAGATACTCGATCAGCAATTCGTTGAGGTGGATTTGAAGACATTCAAGAGTCTGTTTAGGAAAACGGCTCGATCCATCAAGATGCCATTTGGTGGAGAGCCTGTAGAAGGGCTGCAGATCATGGGGGTATTGGAGACCAGAAATTTGGACTTCAAGCATGTGTTTATGCTGAACACCAACGAAGATATTTTTCCCACTACTCAGCGTAATGGCTCGTTCGTTCCCTATCGTATCCGAAAAGCGTTTGATTTGCCCACCTTCGAAGTTCAGGATGCCATTTTTGCGTATTTGTTCTATGGCTTGTTCCAACGATCTGAGCAGTTGCAATTCTACTACAACATGTACGCTGACTTTGGCATGAGTGGAGAAATCAGTCGTTTTATTCATCAGATAGAGCAGGAGAGTGGGATCAAAATCAAACATCAAAAGCTAAGCAATAGCATCGGCGTGCGTGAGTCTCAGCCCATAATAGTACAAAAGACAGCCGATATTATTGACAAATTGTTGTTCCGCTATGCCGGAGATTTCTCAGGAAGGGGTAAGTCAAAGCTGTCCGCATCTGCACTGAATGTGTACTTCAGATGTCGATTACAGTTTTACTTCAGATATGTTCTGGAGCATTTTTCTGAAGATCAACTCAATGACGAACTGGATGCGCGAGAGTTTGGTAATGTGCTGCATAATTCGATGGAAATCCTCTACAGAGATGTGATCGAAAACCGACCAGACAAACAGGTGCAGGAGACCGACTTTTTTCAATTACGAAGTTCGGTGGATGGGGCGATTGAAAAGGCTTTTAAGAAGCACTTCAACATCAAGGACAAGCGTAAGTTTGAATTGAAGGGCAGGAATGTGATGATTGCTGAGGTGATTAAGAAATATGTGTTACGGATTCTGGATCAAGACGAGAAGTATGCGCCTTTTCAGATTGTGGGCATGGAGAAGGACGAGAATTACATGCGGACACTTCAAGTCCAAACTCAAGGACGAACAATCGATGTTCGCCTCGGTGCTGACATTGATCGTGTGGATCGGAAGGATGGCGTGGTTCGCGTAATTGATTATAAGAGTGGGCGAGACAAACGAGAAATTGAATCCATCGAGAAACTGTTTGACAGGAAATCTGGAACTACCTACAAACCAGGAAGAAACAAAGCTGGATTTCAGATAATGTACTATGCTTGGCTATATGCTTCTAAATTTGGAAAGAAGGAGGCAATTGCTCCAGGCTTGATCGGCATTCGAGAGTTATTTCAGGCTGACTTTGATTTCCGCTTAACATTCAAGGATGAACCCATGCTGGATGCGCGTACCTATATTCCTGATTTTGAAGAACGATTTACCTCGCTAGTTCATGAGGTTTTCGATATAGAGCAACCCTTCGATCAAACCGAGGAAGACATAGTTTGTAAGTATTGTGATTTTAACGGGATTTGTGGGAGGGGGTAGAAGAGAGTAGTTGGATTTTAGTAGTTAGACTTTGGATACTATATAACTCGAACAATGAAGATGTCACCCTGAGGTTCTAGAAAGGTGAGGTACTTGAATGGGCGGAGGAATATAAAATGGATTGAAATGATTGAGAAGATCAAAGACAGGTACTGGGCAATTATTGGTTAAATCACTTTTGGGGTTGGATTGTATTTGAGAATCATGTAGATTATTTTGCACATATTTATAATATGAATAGCTGGAGATTTTGAGGAGATACTGAATGTTCTTGAATATTTTATGTTTGGAATTTTTTTCTTCTTAGGATCAATAAATCTTATTTTGATTATATCGCTATATATGTAGATATGCAGAACATAAATTGAAGAATGAAAATAAATAAACTTATACTAATCACAATTACTATGTCAAATTTAGCAAGTGCTCAAAACAGCCCCGTTATAGCGGGTCTATATGATTTGGGATCATCCGGACCAGAAGGAGGGAGCCATTTAGTGGTATTGGAAAATGGCGATTATGCCATTACTCATTTTGGTGGTATTCAAATTGGGAAATGGATAAGAGTCGAGGATAGTGTTTTTAAATTTACACCTAACGTAAAAGAAAACAAATTTGAGTTATACGGGAGACACAGTAAGGACTTGGGTGATAAAACTAAAATTCTCTTTGGTGGTTTTGAAAATGGTGAAACGTTTATCCAGCTCAACAAAGAAAAAGAAAAGGAGACTACTATGCAACGGGTATTTAACTCAGGAGCAAACTGTTTTTCCCCTCCCTATGTGCATACATTTGAAACCAATGCACTGAGTATCTCCTTCATGTCTATTCAGTATGAAAACCCAGACAGAACAATAATCACAATCACAAACCCTGAAGGATACAATGATTTTATGGCGAGCTTTATTGAAGTAAATGACTATGAATCCAGACCCTTTATTGCAACTTTTAGAGATGAAGAACTTCATTTTGAAGAAGGAAATTCTCAATTGCGATCACCATTGGATCAAATGGGTGAAGATCTTGATTTCATCAAAAATTTAATTGAGATGGAGTCAAATAGAGATACTCTCTACTTAAACCCATTTTATAACCCTTTTGGCCAAATTGACGATGAAGTCCAAATTGATATACACGCGTACCATGTGTTTAATGAACAAAAAAATGCCTTTATCGATCCCGAGTATTATGTGGAAGGAGTAGAACATACCACACCTGAGGAATCGTATGAAGATATGTCAATTATCTACTCTTATTCGCTCTTGAAAGAGTTCAGCAAAAAGTCTGACAAGTATGAAATAAATGAAGAATCATTGTTTTACGCCAGTTGTGACTAATTAGGCCTGCTGAAAGACAAACGACAAAAATGAATATCTGTTCAACTTCTATTTTGACCAGAGCGTTGTTGAATCTAGCCTTTGTCCCCCAACAAACTGGCGGCCACATGCATGACATTTATATCGCTGTTTTTCATTTCTGAAGCCACATTTTTTGGTGATTGGGCTGTTACAGTGAAAGCACTTTTTTTATT
>JAAEPI010001144.1 GCA_024232835.1 Cytophagales bacterium | reverse complement strand
GGGTTCAGTGAGACTGGTCAATATCTACAGTCCTCCATACACCAAGGTCCAAGAAGGCTAAGTTAACTGAAAGTGCTTTTATTGAGGATTTGAGAGCTACCTGGATGATTTGGTTGGTAAAACAGGAACGCCGCTCTTCATGGAGGATTTCAACATACATGTGGAAAGACCTCAAGATTTCTACCAGAAGTTTTCAAAGCTCCTTGATGACTACAACTTGATTCAAAGAGTGCATCTGGTCCCTACTCATGAACAGGGTGGAACCTTAGATCTTGTTATCACGACTGATGATGTGGCTGCCAAGATGAGTCCTATTAACATCACAACCTCGGGTACATCGTCTGACCATTACCTGGTTTGGTTTGACCTAGATTACAAGATCCAACGAGGTCGTCAAGATAAACATAAGACGGTGAGTTATCGGGACTTCAAAAATCTTGATACCGAGGTCTTTAAGAGTGATTTAGTAAACTCAGTTCTCAACCAAGACAGTTTCTCGTGGCCGCTTAATGAAGCGGTGTCACAATACAACACTGTTCTGACTGAGCTCATGGATAAGCACTGTCCTTTGGTCGAGAGGAAGGTGAAGAAAAATGACACCCCTTGGATAGATGAGGAGCTTAGGAATTTGAGGAGAAAAAGACGGGTGGCTGAAAGGGCTTGGAGAGCAGGCAAAGGACCTAGAAGCAGGTACATTGAGCTTCGGGATTGCTATACCTCGCTAGAGTTTGAAAAGAGAGTTCAATATAATAAGAAATCTTTGAAAGCATCTGCTCACGACACGAAAACCCTGTACAAGAAGGTCAATCGTCTGCTAGGGAAGACCCAGCCAGACCTACCTTCCCATAGTGATCCGGTAAGTCTAGCAGAAGATTTCAAGAACTTCTTTGCTGACAAAGTCAAGAAGATCAGGAAATCTATCGTTGATCAGAAACTGGGCGATGAACCTCCTGAAAGTGCAGAAGCAGATGTCTGGTCTGGATCAAGTCTTGATAGTTTTGAGAAAGTATCGATAGATGACATGGAGAAGATGGTAAAAGGAATGTCCAACAAGTTCTGTGGACTTGATCCCATTCCTACATTCCTACTTAAGGATTGTATCAATGAACTATCACCTCTGCTGTGCTATATAGTGAACTCGTCAATTGAGACGTCAAGCTTTCCTCCAGCTTTGAAAAAAGCAGTCATCAAACCGACCCTAAAAAAGGATGACGCTGATTCTGACTGCCTGAAGAACTATAGACCACTGTCTAATCTTCCTGTGCTATCTAAACTTTTGGAGAAGGCAATCCTGACACAGCTCAATCGTTACCTGGATGAGAACTCGTTACACTGTCCAGTACAGTCGGGCTACCGTCCCAAGCATAGCTGTGAGACCCTTCTGGTCAGGATGACAGATGACATCTTAAAAGACATGGAAGCTGGAAATGTGGTTGCCTTAGTGCTGCTAGACCTGTCGGCTGCCTTCGACACCATTGATCACAATATCCTGATCCAAAAGTTGTCCAATGACTTTGGAATCAGGGGGAATGCTCTCAGATGGTTTGTAGACTACTTACAAAACCGATCATTCTGTGTCAAGGTCAATCAAGGTTTTTCTGACTTTCTGTGTTTGCTCTTTGGTGTACCACAAGGTTCTCTGCTGGGTCCAATCCTATTTATCCTCTACATCAAGCACCTGCAAAAGATCGCTGCCAGATTTGGGCTAAACATCCAACTCTATGCTGATGACTCTCAACTTTATATCACTTTCCATCCCATGAAGCCAGAAGAGACCGAGGAGCTGAAGAAGAAGATCCAGGAGTGTCTGGCAGAAATTCAGAATTGGATGGTAGAGAACTATATGAAGCTCAATGAGTCAAAAACCGAGTTGTTGCTCATTGCTAAACCGCTGGTGCTGAGAGATCTAGATGTGGACATGACATTTAAGTTTGGAGAAGTGGATGTGAAACCCACAGATTGTAAAGGAGACAGTTTGAAAAGTCTAGGAATAAAATTGGATCCGTCCTTGAACATGGAAAGACAGTTGAACAGTGTCAAGCAGAAGTGTATGTGGACTCTGTCAAATCTACAAAAGATTGGACGCTACTTTGATAGAGAAACAAAGTTGATACTTGTTAAACAACTAGTCATTTCCAAACTGGACTATTGCAACGCTCTGTATGTGAGTCTCCCTATGAAGTACCTCAAAAAACTCAAGTCAGTGCTGAACTTTGGGATAAGGTTCATTTACAACATTAATGATAGAGATGAAGACCTTCTTCCGTACTACAGGAGAGCTCACATACTACCCATCGAGCAGAGGATCCAGTTCAAAATCTGCCTCCTTTCCTACAAAGTCGTCTATGGTATTGCTCCTCCATATTTGGACGAGTTGCTAGAGGTTGATTCTCAGTCAGCTCTATCAAAAACTCGATTAAAATCCAATGATACTCTGAGGTTAAAAACCATTAGACCTCCTAAGACAAGAATAGGAGAGAGGCGCTTTACCAACTGTGCTCCAGATCTCTGGAACAGTCTCCCTCTAGAAATACGGAGCCTGCAGAACGTAGAAACCTTCAAGCAACATTTGAAGACCCATTTCTTTAAGGACCTATCCATTGTCTCGAAGTGCAAGTGAGTTGTCTGTTCTTTCTCTGTCCGGTATTATTTTTTATGTTGGAGTCTGCTAGTTTCCATTTGATAATCCACATGTGTTATGGTTGTGAGCACTGCGTTGCATGACTCTGTTATGCAACAATCTGCCTGTATTCCAGCGAACCGGTGGGTGAGCGGCAGTCTGTTTGCGGACTGTTGGGTACAGGGTGATGGTGCGAGTGTCCCTAAATGGATGCGATAATTCCCTTGGAAATCGGATTGGGGATCCGTCGGCTCGGTCTACAACCTTGGGCAACCTACATGACAGCACATGGGATGTTCGAATGGGAACTGTTTGTGTGTGTGTGAGTGTTTGATTTTTACAATAAAGTAAACCATTCTGTGTGTAGTTGTTTTCTTTTTTCAATAAAGTTACCCTACATCTGTTATTTTTACACTTTATTATATTCTGATCTAGAAAAATTTGTTTAAAAGTATTAGTTGGTCAATTCCCTATGTAATAATTTTTTAGTGTCTTGAGTTTTATCCTTGTCGATTTTTTTTGTTTGGAGAGCCGCTCTGACATCGGCAATTTATATTGTTAACAGGTATTTGTTGTCGATATGAGCGGGATATAAATACCGTATTTCATTTCATTTCAATTCCCCTTTACCGAAGCCATCAAGGTAAATCTCAGGAATTGCATTCAATGCTGTCAATTTAGTGCCAATTTTGGAGAAGGTACCACAACCAGTGACAATGTAAAACTTTTATCAGCGCTTTCTAGGCATTCTGTTGTACAAATTATGTATTGGGATATGTCTCTTTGAAGTGCCACTGCCTATTCGTATCCACACCGTTTGTATCCCGTTTACTTTGAACTGTCTAAAATATTGTAAAATCAAAACCAGGACATCCGTTCCATTATAAAGGATCACAAAATGTTTGTGCC
>JAAEPI010001143.1 GCA_024232835.1 Cytophagales bacterium | reverse complement strand
TTGTCCTCATATAAGCTCTCCTTGGTAGTGCAGCCGCATACGCTGATCGGCCCTTCCACTACGAGCGTGACAGTTTTCAATTTGCCTTGCGTGTCTTTGATGGTTACTGTCTTGCTGATTCGTTTTTTACTCTGCATTTCTCTGATCGGATACAACACCGCTTCTGCTCCGTCCAGATCCTCGATGAGAAAGATCTTACCGCTCAGTTCGTGCCGATCAAATCGGTAAAAGCTGCTCTCGGTGATCATCGTACTTTCAATAATATCTTCCTGTGGCATGGTATCAGCTACTTTTTCCTGAAGGTAACTCTTGCCCATTCCGCTCTTGGCCAATGTCACCACACTCAGGGGGTCTTTGCATTTACGGCTGGTCATGGCCATGTCCAATGTGAGGGCGTTGTTCCACTCACCAATAATGCCTATGGCTTGGAGATCGTCTCCCGTTCGTTGCATCAGATTGGGAGTGGATGCATAGACTTTTGCTTTCTTAATTTCATCTGGTTTCAACATTCTTCGCTCAGGTTCTTGATTTGATTCCTGTCGCTCAATTTCCTGTAGCCTGTATTGCTCGAGTTGGTCGGTCAAATCATTCAATGCTGCTGCCGCTACACTTGTCCCAATCTCTAACCTTTCAGCGATCTTCCTGATTAGTTTCTCTGTCTGGTTATCGTTGTACAGATCCAGATTGTGCCTTATGGATAAATGCTCTACTTGCACTTTCAGGGTCACTCGCATTCTGTCCAAGCCTTCTAGTCGGATTCCTCCAAGTATGGCTATATCCATTGGAGGGTGTGAGTAGGTAATGTGGTCGGAGTTGGTGGGGTTGAGGTTTGTAGGATTCATTAAAATGCCTTTAGAAATTCAATTGAACTCTAAATGTATTCATTAGGATATTTAAAAACAATTAATAATACTTTTAAGGCATGAAATAGATGTTACAACTATTCATACTTATCTTCAAATTCTTTTTAGTTTTGAATACTCCCAACTAGAGATGGATAAAATCCTATATAACAGAATAAAGGCTGTTCTTGCTGAAAAGAGCAAAACGAATAATTGGCTAGCTGATCAATTAGAAGTAAATAGAACTACAGTATCAAAATGGTGCAGAAATGAAATGCAACCCAGAGTAGAATCTCTGTTTGCAATTGCCAATACTTTAGATGTTGACGTGAGGACTTTGCTAGTTTCAAACAAACAAAATCCCAACCAGCTCTGATTGGGATTTCATTTCTCTTTCAACTACTCAGCAATCGAACGATCTTCAAGTTTCGTTTCGTGAGGACACGAACCGAGGCTAAAGACTCAATAAACATTTAATGTGTCTAATGCTAGTGAGTTTATGTACCTAACATCAAACTTGCGGTTTCCCAAACTATCGTAAAAGGTGACGACACCATTATTAGGATTATCCGATTCTACAAATAATTTCCCATTTGGGAAATATTGTTTGAAATTTTTCATATCAACTGAATCCTTGAAATACTTGATACGTACCTGGCCATTTTCGAAGTAAGTTACCTGATCTCCAAACTGTCTATTATCAACATAATTCGTCATACTCTCCAATGCCCCATTGGAGAAATAAACATATGTATTTCCATGCTTAAAGTTCTCTCCTTTCAAGTGCTCTTTTGAAAACAGTTTTTTCTTCTTATAAATTTCACGGTAGACAAGGGTATCATTTTCGTACCGATGCAACATCCATACATTGCCAAGTGAATCATACCTATTCCAATCCCCTATTTTATTACCGTTTTGAAATGCCCCTTTCCATTCGAGTACTCCATTTGGGTAATACGAAGAATATGGTTTTTCTTCATTTTGACAACTTACTAAGCAGACAATACTTACAGAGATGATGAAATAATTACTAATCGTCATAAAAATTATTTAAAATCGTTGTGCTCATACCTAGAGAACTTTGCGCACTATTTCTAGTCCTTTGTACATGCGAAGAATCGGAACCAACACTAAATACTGAATCTGTTACAATATCTCCTCCCAAAGTGAATCCAGAATACTCTTGAACAAATGTTCTTTGTGGCGAATTTGGCTGACTTGAATTTCCTGAAGAAGTTGAACTTCCAGAAGATGATCCACTTCCCCCAGACCCTGTTAGTATCAAGATCTTATTCACCTTTGACCCTGCTTTTGCTAAATTCGTAGCAACATCAGATGAGGAAAGTTTACCACCTCCCTTTGAGATGTTAGGTTTTTCAATAGGTGCTCCACTATTCTCAGCAGTAGTCTTAGTGGGGGATTCACCCGGTTTGCCATCTACGACAGGATTACCACCTTTTTGGCTTTCTCCATTCCCCTCAAAATTACTATCATCAACTGCTGCAACAATTGCATCACCCAGATCACTAAAGAAGCTACCAACTGCGTCAACCACATTATCAACAACTTCTTCTACCTTATCAACAGCAGCACTTACGGTAGCTTCCATTTCAGCTACTGCTTCTTGCAATTGATTATCACAATCTCCTGTTGGACAATCTGGCATCATTCCATCAGGATCTACGAATCGAATCGGATTATCATAGGCATAATTATATGGTGAATGCCTTCTCATCAGATCAGCAATCGGATCAACTTGCAAGAACCGTCCTATTGCTGGATCGTAGAATCTTGCCTGATAATCGAAGACTCCCCATTCAACTTGTTCCTCGAACCCGTTGTACTTATAATTCTGGGGAGTGCTATAACTCCTTGTAAACGAGTTAAAGGTTAGACCAAAAGGCGAATAATCTATGCAAAAAATTGAGCTGTCATTTTTTTCTTCTAAGTGAGGAAAAATTTTAAGAGGCAATTTTTCTTCGCTTCCTTCTCCTTCATAATATG
>JAAEPI010001142.1 GCA_024232835.1 Cytophagales bacterium | reverse complement strand
CCACAACCTGTTGATTGCGCTCAATAAATACAACAGAGAAATAGTACGCTTCCTCTCTGATGCTGATGTCCCCTTTGACAACAATCAGGCTGTTCGTATGGTGAAAACCAAACAGAAGATATCAGGATGTTTTAGAAGCCAACAGGGCGGAGAATGTTTTGCTCGAATAAGAAGCTTTATTGCTACGCTTAGAAAACAAAATAGAGAAATCCTAGTTGGTCTTCAGCAAATTTCTCTCGATGATGAGGTAATCACCATAGCTGAATAGTAACGGCAAGAGTTTCAGACATTACAAAAAACGGATGATGAGATTATTGAAACAAATCGTTTGTTGGCGTTATTGGAATCTAAAGAAAAGCAAGTTGATCTTGCTAAAATCAAACTAATTAAGGTCTGCTGAAAAACCCTTAACAAATTGATTATCAAAGAATAGGATAGCTGTTTCAAGCGTTGAAGTGTATGCATTTCAAGATTAATTGACAATTTTTCCTGCACTTCGAAATAAGCCTTCGGCATTTTTCATGTTAGTCTCAGGCACATCATCCCTGCCAAGCTATGGAGTTGGCTGAATTCATAGGTTATTCTCGATTTATAGTTGATTTGCTAATCAGACAAAAGAGAGCCAATCCAGATGGTCAATCCCTCAGCTTTTCACCTATTTAATTTTAGAATATGGTAACTTATTCTAAAATGTTGTTCCAGAGGCAATTTCCTCTTTATATTACATCATATTCTGGTGGTTCGGATAATATACCTTGAACAGACAAGACTATGTTGTCAGAACCATTTTGATAAATATTTAATGGTCACTATATTAGTTTTTCAAACTAGGAAATGTACAAAGTAGTGCTTGTCCAAAATTTTCCAACAATTTTTAAAATAGAACAGATTACTTTATTTGGATATTTTGGAAATTTTGGAAATAATTCTACCAGGAATTGGGCCTTTGTTGTTTTATTGTTTTTAGTTATCCCTGTTAACCTTCAGGCTCAAGATTTGGACATTGAAACGATTGTTAAAGAAAACCCAATAAAAATATCGGGTTCAGCAATTTTTAATAATCGCATTTATTCTGCAGATGGTATAGAAGATCGACAGGAAAATTACATTGGTACTTTTTCTGCCAGGCTAAATATGAGCATTTATGGAATTGCTGTTCCCCTGGCAGCTACTATTACGTCACAGAATTCTTCAGTCACCCAGCCTTACAACCGTCTTTCTTTGAGGCCAAAATACAAATGGATCAAGACACACATTGGCTATTCTAGTATGACATTTTCTAATTATACACAGTCGGGACACACTTTCCTGGGGGGGGGAGTAGAACTCAACCCTGGCAATATTCGCTTTGCTGCTAATTTTGGACGCTATGCAACGTCTATCCCTCAGAATCGTGCTGTTAATCAGAGTTTTGTGCCAAGTTTTAATCGTTTGGGTGGTGGAGTTAAGATCGGTTACGGCACTGAGCAAAATTATCTGGATATTGCAGTATTTAGAGCCAAGGATGATAAGGATTCCTGGACCACAATACCAGATTCTTCCACCGTATTCCCTGGTGAAAACATGGCAATAGGTTTAGTAGGAAAAATGTCTCTGGTTAAAAACCTATCAATTTCCGGAGAATTTGGACGTTCTGCATATACGACTGACGTTCGTGATGATGTGATCAGCAATAAAGCAGCGATTTTCTCCACCCTGGGATTCAAGAGCAGGAATTCCACAATAATTCGAAATGCCCTAAAGTTTTCTGGTACATATAGAATTGGTGTAAATAGCATAAATGGAGCTTATGAGAGAATAGATCCGGAATACCAAACAATGGGAACCTATTTTTTTAATAATGATATCGAGATAATTACCGCAGGGTATTCTACCTCCATTTTGAATAAAAAAATGTCCATTGTTTTCAATGGAGGTTTACAACGCAATAATCTTTCTGGAGATGAAGTACAGGAATCCAAAAGAACTATCATGTCTGGTAATCTTGTTTATGTAATTAATCCTTTCTCTTTTGGTCTAAATTATTCCAATTATTCATCAGCCATCAAATTTGTTTTGAATAGTTCATTGGATAGCCTGAACGCCGTAATTGTTACTCAGTCTACTGGGTTTAACACCACTTATGCCCTAAAATCTGTTAGCAACAGATCACATCTTTTTGTTCTGAGTCTTTATAGCCAGAAGGTATCTGATGATTTTAGTTCAGGAGATCGTGGCAAAGAAAATAATATGTACTCTGGTATTTTGAATTACACATACAAAATGCCTGAGATAAAGACCGAGCTTACCGCCAGGTTTAATTATAATAAAAACAACCTTGATGGTTTAGTAACCACTCGTATGGGTCCGGGCATCACATTAAAACGATTGTTTTTAAATGAAACAGTTACCAGCCAGTTAATTGTCAATTATTTAAATTCTGAAAGTGGTCGTACTACCAATATTATCTTACAAGGTGCAATGAAGATCAATTCTAGACACACGTTGATGTTGAATGTGAGTCGGATACAGCGAAGTATTGAAATGACCACACAGGAAGAAACCACTTCTTATGGTGAGACCATTTCATCAATTAATTACGGTTATAGCTTTTGATATATGAAAAATAGTCCGACAAAGCGATACTTTATTTTAGCTATATTACTATTATGTCAAAGACCAGACCCTCTGGTTGCCCAGATATTTCCGGTGGATGTCAATACTGCCCTTATCCCACCGTATTCTCTAACATTAGCAGATTATGCTTTAGAGAGAAGTCAGGATTTTATGATCAATATCACCCTCAATGATCCTGTGGAGACTTCCTTAGATATAAGGCTGAGGTTGACTATTTCTAATAACGGTACAGATATCCTTCGAACCCGATCTGATTTTAATCCTGGATTTATTACATTAAATCAATTTGCTACCACGAGTCTGACAGGTTTGGACATTGCATCTTATTTCAATATTGATAATCTGACAACCATGAATGGCTATAACTTCAGTGGTATGCTTCCAGAGGGATTGAATAGTATTTGTATTGAAGTGCTGTCAAATAACCGTCCGGATATTGTTGTCTCTAACAAAGCGTGTGCCTTTGGATATGCAGTGTTGAATGATCCCCCATACCCACAGTTACCGACCTGTGGCGAAACAGTTGAGCATATTGGTGCCCAAAATATCATGTTTGTATGGTTGCCGATGCATCTGGGATCTCCTAACAATGTGTCCAGTATAGAATATGAATTTACTCTGGTGAAAGTGGAGGACGGTTACAATGCTTATGAGGCAATGGAAGGAGCCAGCATCTTGTTCCAGACCACCACCACCAATACTTCTCTTATTCTGCAAGATCCTTTGCTGGAAGATGGGCATGAATATGCCTGGAGGGTACGAGTTTATGACCCGTTTGATGGCACAGTTGAGAATCTTTTCAAAAACAACGGTATTAGTCAGGTGTGCACTTTCTATTATGAAGAACATGAATTTCCTGATGTGTCTGAATTGTACGCAGATGAGCTCGGATCGTCATGCGTGAGCTCTTGTCAGGCTGACATACCAACCAACTCAAATCTGGTCTCCACACTGGCTACTGATGACGTAATTAAGGTGGGCAAGTTTCTAATGACCGTGACTGAGGTTACCTCAAGGTCTGGGGATTTTTTTAGCGGCAAGGGGTTTATATTCATTCCTTTCCTATTGTCCAACATGAATGTCACCTATACTGATCTGGCCGTAAACACTGATGGTGAGGCATACAGTGGAGATATTATAACTGATATTGATTCAGAACTTGTCAGTACGAGTATGTCTGATGAGGATACTGACTTAAGTTTGACCGAGTCAGAAATATCGAATCTGAACGATTATGTAAACAGCGAAGGAAGGCAGGTTTCTAAAATGGATCAAGGTTCCTCTTTAGGCTTGCCTTTAGCATTAGATAAAAGCATAGGTGGTATCGACTACAATGTAATCATTACTGGTATTAATTTCGGTCTGGATGCTGCTTACCTAAATGCTGCAATGTCCATTCAGGATGCAGAAAGTGGTAAAGGCATTCCATTTGGATCCAAGGGCATCTGCTTTCATCCTTTTGGGATTGGCGGGGTAGGAGAAGCAGAACTGTACTTGCTGGAAGACTTTAGTTTGGGTGATTATGCTGAATTTCCATTAACATTCAAAGCTCCCAGTGATGAAAGCTCAGGTACCTATTTAAGCTTTGATTGCCAGGGCTTTGTAGAATTAAACATTGAAGGAGAGTATGAATTTCCTGAAGACATGCTCGTAACTGCGGATAATTTTGGGAGTCCCGTAAAAGCCACTTTTAATATCAACACCACTGAATGGGGGCAGTTCATCACTTCACTGAGTATGGATGAATTTGAAATCCACGGGCTTCACGGTTATACTTTTTCGATACAGGAAGCATATCTGGATTTTTCGGATGATGGCAATCCGGAAAATATGGAGTTCCCTGAAGAGTATGGAGATACCAGTGACGATTGGAAAGGATTTTATCTCAAATCCATGTATTTAACACTTCCATCTGAGTTGTCTGAAAACACTGGTGTCCTTTCGTTTGGAACTGAGAACGTCATTATAGACCATTCTGGTGTTACAGGTGATATATTGGGAACAGGCTTATTGGATCTCTCAGATGGGATGCTTGGAGAATGGCCATTTTCAATTGATACAGTTCGATTGAGTGTGGTGTCTAATGCCATGACTGAAGGAGCTTTGCTGGGTCAAATTCATGTACCCATCATGGATGCAGATAATTCATTGGATTATACCGGATTAATTGCACCTTCAGATGATGGAGTAGATATGCAATTTAACATTACACCTCAGGAAGATATAGGTGTAAGTATGTGGGCAGCCACATTGACCTTACAAAATACATCAGTGATTTCAATAGCAAAAAATGAAAGTGGATTTACTCCATATGCTGAGCTAAACGGTAACCTCACTCTGGACGTTGAGATTCAACCTGGGAATTCATTCCAGGTCGAGGCACTGGCCTTTGAAGGCCTCAAGATAAATCATCCGGATGAAGATAAAAGAATTGTAGTTGATGCTTTTTCTCTTTTTGGTGGAGGAGGTGGCCTGTCTGGAGATGAAGAAGGAGAAGAAGACGAGCAGGAATCTTTTTCCGGATTCCCAATTTCCCTGAGTAATGTTGCTTTTGAAAGCGGTTCTGATGGTAATGAAGCTGGGATCAACTTTGATTTAAATTTAAACCTTACTGGTGATGATCTGGGTGTTGCGGCTTCAACAAATCTCACTATTACAGGTGTGTACAATTCATCTGAAGCACCCTTTAATGCCTGGAAATTTAAAGGCGTTAACTTCAATAGTTTGGAAGTTGATGCTGACCTTGGAGCTGTATCAATTATAGGCAGTATTGTCATTTATAACTCAGATGAGACCTATGGAGATGGTTTTAAAGGTATGCTACAAGCCACTTTTACGCCCATTGGGCAGATGGAAGCAGTGGCTCAATTTGGTAAGGTTGACGGTTATCGTTACTTTTTTGTGGATGCCTTGATGGT
Source organism: Cytophagales bacterium (assembly GCA_024232835.1). Classification (GTDB taxonomy): domain Bacteria; phylum Bacteroidota; class Bacteroidia; order Cytophagales; family Cyclobacteriaceae; genus JAAEPI01. The sequence goes on along the minus strand of JAAEPI010001142.1, from coordinate 7,566 downwards.
TACGACATCACCTATCATAGATGTCCTGGGTCTAGGACTATACGGTTTTGGAGGAGGAGTCTATTATCATATGCGAAGAGATACCGAACCTCCGGATCTTGATATTGAGGGGAATAGCGGTTTTGACGATTCGAGAGATCCTGGAGTCAGCCTTTCAGGTGTTACCTACCTTCCGGATGAAGATAATTTGATTGGTCTCAAAGCAACAATGGTAGCAGGAGTTCAACCTGGTGGTAGTTCCATGAGTGCGGATTTGACTTTCGAAGTGTCATTTAGGAAAAATAATAACTTCATTTCAATATCTACAATCAGCTTTGACGGTGATGCCTACTTTATGTCTCCTTCCATGTTGAGAAGGGAAGAATCTCAGGTATATGCAGGCATTCGGGCTACTTTGGATATAGATAATCAGCGACTAGTAGCTTCACTCGATGCGTATGCCGAGATAGCGAAGGGTACAATTACAGGGAATGGTCAGGGAGCCATATTATTATCAAAAGATGACTGGTATATCTATATAGGCACTCCCGATAATCCCATAACTATTACTGTAGCAGATGTTGCCGATTTTGATATGTACTTTGATATGGGCACCACTGTACCTAGCATGCCTGATCTAGCTGACAAAATAAATGGATTTTCTGGTCGTACCACCGATCAAAGACCCTCCTCCTATTTGGTTTCATCAGGAGCAGCCATCATCTTTGGTGGATCCTTCAAATTGGATAAAAAGAGTTATTCTTTTGGATCCTTCTATGCCTCGGCACAATTCGGAATGGGATTTGACGCTTACTTGCGTAAAGTAACTTCTAACAATTGTGGAGCAGCCAAAGGAACTATTGGAATTAACGGCTGGTATCTTTCCGGACAGGCCTACGCCTTTGCAAAAGGTGATATTGGTCTGAAAGTAAAATCCTGGTTCTATGAGGGTAATGTAAAAATCCTTTCATTAGCAGGTTCCATGGTAATGCAGGCTGAATTACCCAATCCAACTTGGCTTTATGGGTTAGTTCACGTGCAATATAAAGTTCTTTCCGGAGCTGTTAAGGGTAATATTGATTACAAATTTGAAATTGGATCAAAATGCTCCTTTGACAATGAATCTCTTTCTGACCTGAAAGTTATAACGGATATTGCGCCTGATGATTCGGAAACAGATGTGTCTGTGATGACAAGTCCGGCTATTGCGACCAGTATCCCACTTAATAAGAGTTTTAACCTTAGTTCCATCGATAAGAATGGCAACACGAAAAACGAATATTATATGCCAGTGCTACAATCCTTTACTTTGACATCAAAAACCGGATCCTCAATCAAAACGACACCCAAAGTAGCCAACAACGGCAATTCTGCTGAATTGTATCTTTCAAAGTTGATGGAGCCCAATACAAAGTATACAGCTACAGCTTCCGTTAAGTGGAAGAAAAAAACAGGAAATAATGGGGGTTGGAGTTGGGTGTCCGGAGATGCTGAGACCGAATCAATATCTTTTACAACAGGTGCATTGCCTGACTTTCTTCCAAATAATGCAATTGCCATTACCAAACCTATGATGAATCAAAGAAATACTTATCAATTAAGCAATGAATATTTCTATGTGTTGACCAAACAAGGGGGCTGGAGTTACCTATTCGAAGATCAAGATTTCGACTACTTTCTAGAAATACAGGACATATCTGGTGGAGAAGTAAAAAGAAAAAAGGTTAGATACAAAGATTACAATCACGGTACCGGTATTATATTTAGCAATGAAAGTTCTGAAATACAGGACTTTATAAACAACCGAAGAGGCAAAATATTCAAAGCCTCAATAATGGCAATTTATGGTGAAAAAAAAAGGACCGATTTGAGCATTACAAGTACGGATAAAAAGGCTTCAACAGGGGTAGAAGTGACTACTAGATCAATCCAATCTCAATCAACGGGACATGTGGATGACAAAGAAATTTATCAATGGTATTTTAGAACTTCAGATTATCTAAAAGCAATTGACAAATTTAATGACCTTACCCTGGCAAAAAGTTATAAGCAAGACTACCCAAAGGGCAGTACTGTATTTACTCAGAGTTTTTTTCTGACAAAATCACAGGAACCTTTTGATAAAATGGATACAGAGGGTTACAGCTGGCAGGGTGGTAATGTAGCTGTTAGTTTTCCTCCAACCTTTGATCTTGTTGGGCTAAATTGGAAGGGTTCAACGTCCAACTATATATCCGTCTGGGAACGAGAAGTGGACCTTGCTCGCAAACGACTGAATAAGGTCGAATTTAGAAGTCATTATATTTCATCGGATAGGGAAAAAAAGATAAGAAATAAGTACTTGGAGGATATTATTAAATATCCAAAAGAGGTCGGTCATGGAGCAAAATTGAAATGGGACTATTATCAGCCATGGCTTACAGATAAGGAAAAATCGACGGGAATTTCTTTTGGAGGTAATGTTAATGACAATGTAACAAATGAAAGTCTCTTTCTCACATCCGACGGTGATTTCTTAATAATGTCAATGAAAGAGTCAATGAAAGACCTGATTTCCCATATAAGAATGACTAAGAGTGGAAAGGAGTTTAGTGACAATTATATGCACCCGACTAGATCAAATATACATGGATCAGGCAGTGGACTCATGTTCGAAATCAATATCAATGAGTCGAATAAAACCCAAATCAAAAATCTAATATTCCAATAGGAAATGAAATTTGAATCTATCATATTATCCCAATTGATATTCACCTGTATCTCACTAAATGGAATAGCACAAACCGAAAATCTAAGTGATTCACTCGAGTTGAACGAGCTGGATGGAATTTTGGAACCAAGAGACATGAGTAGCAGTGAAATAGATAGTGTTGAAGCGGATTTTTTGGCGATTAGGGTGAAAAAGTATTCCGATTCAGTAGTTGTGCGTTGGGCTCCTTCCACCCGCAGGCTTTGGCTTAAAGCAAGCAAAATAGGATATTTCATACAACGTTATACTATGCCATCTCCAGAGCAGAATGAATCAAATATTCAGCCTGAAATAGATGTTTTGGTAGATGGTCTCTCTCCTCTGTTACCTTGGGATAGTACCAGATGGTCAGGGGCTCTACCAATCAAGGATGGCTATGCTTTGATAGCCGCAGCTTCCACTCATGGGTCATTAGAAGTTTCAGGTGATCCTGGATATGCCTCAAAACATAAGCAGGACATGAATATTTACGCAATGGTATTGATGTCAGCAGATCGCTCAACTTTGGCAGCAGATGGACTGGCATTGAGATATTCGGATACTGACGTTGAGGTTGGAAAGACCTATTACTATCAGGTTGGTTTGCCGGACATGCTATTGAATATCCCTCCTGACCCAGCTCTTACACTCAATAACCTGGTACGTTTTGATGGTCAAAACCAAGTCGATACCTTGGTTGATCTGGCTAGTACATATATGGATCACCAGGTAAAGCTTTCCTGGCCAGTTAAGCAAAATAGAGTCTTTAGTTCATATCATATCGAGAGAAGCAGCGATGGCGGTGAGACGTATGATAGCCTTACAACAACGCCATATATCACACAGGAAATCATAGATCCAACGACCCAGCAAACATATTTTCAATTTCTTGATTCCCTATCTGAGAATTATGTACATTACACTTATCGAGTTACCGGACTGGATGCCTTTGCAGGATCGGGAAAACCCCAAATAGTGGTAGGAATGGGTGTAGATTTAACCCCACCAAAAAGTCCTATTATAAGATCGGGTACTGAACTGAATGACGGAACTATACGGGTAAGTTGGCAATTGCCCGATGTGCCATCAGATTTTGCAAGGCTAAGTGTGGATCATGCACACAACCCCCAGTCTCAATGGACCAGTATTGCAACAGAATCCCTTACTTCAGCGGACACATTTTATATTTATAAACCAGAAGCTGCAAGTAACTACTTTAGGGTGACCGCATCTGACACTGCAGGTAATGTTAGTGCCTCTTTTCCCATTTATGTGGATATTGTAGATTCTATGCCACCTGCAATACCCTCAAATTTAGAAGGGACAATTGACACCACAGGATTGGTCACCCTGAACTGGGACATGGGCAAGGAATTGGATTTGAAGGGGTATAGAGTCTACTATGCTAACAATAAAAAGCATGAATTCACCCAACTAACTTCGAATATTGTATACAATGATACAGTCACCTATCAAATATCCATCAATACACTCAGCGAAAAGATTTATTACAAGATACAGGCCGTGGATAATCATTTTAATCATTCAGCATTTACTGAGATTTTGGAATTGGCCAAACCAGATACTATACCACCTGTTGTGCCAGTTTTTTATCCACCAAAATCTAGTGAAGAGGGCATTCAACTGAATTGGTCTCTGAGTTCCAGCCTTGACGTAGTAGAACAGTATTTAATCAGATATGTATCAGACTCAATTGAGGAGGCCCAAACTTTCCCTTTGTCATTGAATCAATCTGTCTACATTGATAAGTCGGCAGAAAAGGGAGTGATGTATACCTATCAACTTATTGCCGTAGATGATAGCGGTCTTGAATCAAAGAGATCATTTCCTGTGAAAGCAAGAGTAGTGAACAAAAAACAATCACCACGGATTAGTAACTTACAGGTAAGAAAAAGAGATCAAAAAGTACGGTTGACCTGGGACTACTCTGAGATGGGTGATTATAGATTTACAATCTATCGTAATTTGGGTAGTAATGTAGTAAAGCGGTATCGTTCAGTCGAAGGGGGTGAAAGAGATTTTACTGATGAGGCAAAGGAAGCTGGTACATATTATTACGCTGTTAAGGTTGTACATAGAGATGGTAGCAAAAGTTTATTAAGTGAGGTAGTCTCGATAGGATTCCAATAGTATTTTAATGGATGCAAATGTTTCAAACACTTATACATTTTCTTGCGTACGGAGCAATAATCTTCAGTTTAATAGAAGTTTATCTAATGCTCAACAAACTTTGGTCCCGAAAACATATAAAAGAAGTGACAGATAGTATATCCATATCGGCAAGGGTAATGGGAATAGTACCAGCAACTATTTTTACAGTGAACTACTTTTTTGAAGAACAATGGCAAGGTGTAATAGATGGGATGATATGGATATTTGCAGCTATAATGCAAATTGTTGTTGCTGCAGGTCTGTGGGTAGTTGGTAACAAGAATAGAGATATATTTGACTTGATTAGAAGATCAATTAAAGATGAATCGAAGGAATTAAACAATCTCGCTAAATTTATTTTTCAGGTAAGCAGCAGAGAAAAAATCATTGACCTGCTAGCTGCTATGGCACTCACTGACAAGATTCTGAATGATGAAGAAAAGAAGTTTGTTGAGAACCTTGCCAGTAATTGGGAAATAAAAGTTTCATGGGATAAGCTTATAGGTCGTTTTAAGAAGAAAGACATATCGGCTCTTATTAATCTGTCTATTGAAATGAGAAAGTATATGGAATTGCATCCTACGAAAAAGGAGTTCAAGCTGTTACTAAAGTGCATGCGTCAGTTGTCTGACCAAAGTGGATACAGTAGACCGGAGAACCAATATATCATTGATGAGTTTGTTGAATCATATGCAGTTCATACTGAACGTATCCAGCCAGATCGCTATCAGGTGCAGGTAGTTCCACAAGAAAAGGAACAGCATGAAAAAATGCATGCTTCAGGAGTATCAATGACCAGTGCGTATATCGGTTCTGGTTTCACATATGTTTTTGGTCCTATTTATACTCAAAATTTTGCAGAAAAAGTGACAGTTGAATTTGAGGAACTTGGATATTTTGCAACCGTAAAAAGATTTAGTGCTGAGCCGAACAAAGAACAAATCGAGGATGAATAGTAGAAGATCAAATATTTGGCGAAATGATCATTTACTGATGACGGTAAAATTGATTGGAAGCTGGATATTGATGGTTGCTGGCCATATATCTATGGCTCAGGCACTTCAAGGCATATATACTATTGGCACAAGTGGAGACTATACTACATTCAATGCCGCGGTATCAGATATGGAGAGTCAAGGTGTCAATGGTGACGTTACTTTTAATGTACAAGTAGGGACGTATAGTGAGCAGATAGAAATTAATGGCGACAATATCGATGGAATAGCCAGCTCAAACATATCTTTTATAGGTATGGGAAACAGGGAAGACGTTATCATGACTTTTAGCAGCAATACTGTAAACGAAGATTGCACATTGTATCTTGTTAATCTACTCGGTGGTGGCCTGCTTAACTTCGAGAAGATGACTTTCAACAATGAGAGCGCTGGTGATTTCGCAAATGTTGTTAAAGGGTTTAACATAGCTAATACAAGTTTTACTAACTGCGTGTTCTCAGGGCAAAACAGGAGCGATTTGGTTGATAATACCCTTATGGAAATAATAGACTCAAATACCCTTGATTTAGAAGACAATCTTTTTGAAAATGGGCTGTATGGACTTAGCATGAATTCAGTACAAAATAGCGTTATACATAACAATACCTTCACAGATCAGAACAAACAGGGTTTGTCATTAAATGTGATTGGAGTTTCAATGACTGATAATTTGATTCAAAATAGCTCGGATAATACTGGCTATTCCCACGGTACTGAATTTTGGAACTCCGAGGATTATGAAATTGTCGGAAACAGATATATTTTGAAAAATGGTACGACGGCTATATTCATTAATTCAGCATCAGTGAGAGATAGCACTGAAATTAACATAAATAATAATTATATTGAAATTTCAAGTGTGACGGCAGCAACATTTGCCACACTTTGGTTGACAGCCAATAATATTGACTTTTTCCATAACACCATTCGTATAATATCAGGTGATGCATGTATTTCCTTTACCTCAGGATCAGACAACAGAATTTTCAACAATTTCTTTGCAAATGAAACGAGTTGGATTTATTCTGGAAATGCACTGGCATCAAATGGGATAGATTATAATAATCTATTTGCCAGTGGTTCTGTTTCGAGCTTTGGAATTACCTTCGAAGAGCATCAGGCTGCAAGTGGATTTGACATGAATTCTACTAATTACGAAATTGCTTTCGCAACCTCTGGATCTCCTGAGGTTTGTCATTTCGCTTTGAGCAACAGTGGGTTGGCATTAGACAATCCTGTATTTGATGATATTTATGGTTCTTCCAGGGACATTTCGAATCCAGACATTGGAGCTTACGAATTTACAATTCCTACGTCACCGATTTTTGAGTTTGGTCAAATAACCCTTTGTGAGGGGAGCACAACCGTTCTAGAATCGCAGACTGACTTTGTTTCTTATTTATGGGAAGATGGTAGCACAGATAAGACTATTGTTACTGATGTTGATTCAACTTATGTACTCATTGTTACTGATGCAGCAGGATGTGTTCTAATCGATAGCGTTGATGTGGATATACAATCCATCTCAGTTGATCTTGGATCAGATATCACTATTTGTGTGGGTAATACATCCATATTAGATGCTGGCAATGGATATTCGGATTATCTGTGGTCTACTGGTGAAGATACTCAAACCATAGAAATTATGTCTGAAGGAGAATTTTCAGTTACAGTTACTGATGATATAGGATG
>JAAEPI010001141.1 GCA_024232835.1 Cytophagales bacterium | reverse complement strand
GGGGGCAAAACAACTGCATCAAGCCCCATTTTCTCTTTATTAGCAGAATTCATGCTCAGGACAGAACTTGAATAATATTAATTTGTGATAGAATTATCCAATTTTGGCCAAATGGTAAATGTTTTGGCAAAATCTACACTTTTAGGCCAAATGGAATGATTTCAGGTCAGATGCAACAATTTTGGGCCAAACCTACCACTCAGTCAATCAGCCAACAAAAAATCCTGTCATATACAATGCCATCATTGTCAACTGGCTGGCAAAATGTGATGTGGGGGCTTTCAAAGCAGCCCTTAATGTAGACCTCTCATCAATTCTATAGAAACTACAGGTCTTACATTCTGTGAAGGCCTGGAAGACTTGAAATTCATGATAATATAACTTAGATTACCTTGTTTTGAATTTGCACTAAATTATTTAGAAGAAAACTCATTATAGTATGCCCTGAGAATCTCATAGCATAGAGTTGTGGTTAATATTGAGGCACCCACCCATCTAAGGCGTTGATGGGTAGCAAGTACCAACTGAGGTAAAAAT
>JAAEPI010001140.1 GCA_024232835.1 Cytophagales bacterium | reverse complement strand
GATGGAACTCCCGCAATCCCACCCTTCGATCTGACTATACCTGTAGACAACAACAACCTCCACATTATCATTAACGATATTGAACTTGACCTGAAGGATAACAATATTGCAAATCTTATATTTACTTTCAAAGGCATGTCCGTTCCTATTCCTTTCACTAACCAAAATGTCTGCCCTCTCAATGGCAATATCACAATCCGGTCATCAATAAATTTGATCGATTCAAATAATAATAGAATGGCACTTGCTATCGATTTTAGTAAAGCAGATGTGACGGTTGACTACTCGGAACAAGCTGAAAAGAAAATAGAAAATGACTTAAGCAATGTTCCCCTAATTAATCCAGAACGTTTCAAATCAGAAATTGAAGATGGAATGAGTGAATTCGTCCAGAATTTTGGAATAATGCTGTCTCCGCTTGCTTTTGAGGTCGAAGCAGATACTGATGGCAATATTGATCCGCTTAAATTCGAGCATCTCGAAATTCGTTGTATTACACATGAAAGTCGCAGTGAGCAAGCATTAGCCTTCCTAGGCATCCTTCTGAAAGAGAATCATGCAGAAGGCGATCAAACTAGAAAAGTCATGACTGCTATTGCCGATAACAACGATATGAGTTTCAGTTTCTCACAAAGTGTTTTTCAGAATTTCTTTTTTGTTTTTT
>JAAEPI010001139.1 GCA_024232835.1 Cytophagales bacterium | reverse complement strand
TTCATTGTCATACCTTCCTCCTAGTGAACTGACGATGGTGCATTGACATGAATGACTCTACGAATCAATGCACCATTGTTCCTATCGTATTCATATTATCCATTCTCAATAACCCATTTGGAGAGATCCGCCCCGGAAACCAAAATGACACTCGAATACGCTGTAAACTCCCCTGTTCGAATCATCGCTTTCACCCCTTCCCTTTTTTTCATGAATTCGGAATGGGGAATGAGTTCGATCTCAATATCATCATCAAATAATTCAACAATGCTATTGAACATCGTGGGACTGACTGTTTTGGTCTCCTCAGCAATGATCACCTTTTCCACCGAGAAGTGCTTCAGGATTTCTTCAAGAACCTCCAGAAACCTCGGCGTGTTACGCGCTAATGATATATCAACATTTTTGACATGCGATGGGATGGACAGTCCCGCATCACAAATACATAACTCATCTCGATGTCCCATTCTTGAAATGACATCTGAAATCTCCCGGTTGAGTAATCCTGTTTCTTTCATCTGGATATCCTCCTGCATTTGGTGTTTTCTACTATGTACATCTCTCATCTCGTGTATAACGTCAACCTCTTCTCCATGGGTTTCCTCTTTTTGGCCTCCTAAAAAACCTCTTGTAAAATTTAGAGGGTACTAAGGCAAGTTAAATTTTGTCAGATGTCGGAGAAATATTTATAATTACTTAAGGCGATTGCCGGAAAAGAATATCCCGGATTGCGG
>JAAEPI010001138.1 GCA_024232835.1 Cytophagales bacterium | reverse complement strand
TTATATTTTTTAATTAATTCTCCGAAATGATCTAGCGACACTAATCCATCTCTGGTCGGTTCAATTATTTCAACGTCAGCAATGGTTTCCAACCAACTAGTTTGATTTGAATGATGTTCCATGTGAGTGACGAATACTATGGGGCGATCATCTTCACTAATGTTCAGTTTAGATTGAAATTTCTCATGGATTCGCATACCCAATATCCGCTGGAATTTATTGATGACACCCGTCATACCTGAATTACAAGAAATAATCACATCCTCATTATTAGCTTTTACATGATTTTTAATAATTGACTGTGCCTTGTGATATGCATGGGTCATGGCCATACCAGTAGAACTCGTCTCGGTATGCGTATTTGCAACGAATGGCATAAGTTCATTTAATATCCTATCCTCAATGAGCTTATAATTTCTACCACTAGCCGTCCAATCAGCATACAAAATGAGTTTCTCTCCACTGGGAGTTGGTATCGTGTGGTTGACTCCAACGATGTGCTTTCTGAATTTATAAAAATAGGATTGCAAGCTGGTATCTTCCATATCTATTGAGGTTAGAATATTAAAAGTAGTCACATACAAAGTTGAACGTTTTTTCTTACAACAAAAAGCGATCCCGAGGACTCGGGATTGCTTTCTTCATCTGGTTACTAATAATACATCACAACTTATAACTAGTGTAGCCCTTCTGATGCTTGTCGCTTTGAGGGCTCGATACCAATTTTGAAAACCTTGAGTGATCTAGTCGAGAAATAATTTGACTGAACAGTGTTAGATTTGGCATAAGAGAGTTGGTGGTTTTGTGTTGCGCCTTAAAACTAATTGAGGAACAAAATCCCTTCTCTCTTTTTAATCGTTTAGGATGCTATTGATTTGTAATTTAGAAATTCCAGAATTTCAATAGTATTCGGGGTTAGATAGTGGCCTATGCCATCTTCTCCCATCTCGTCATTAAACGATCCAATTCGGATTTTTTAGTCTGGTAAATTTCGTTGAGCACTCGAAATGTTTCTGCATCCTGATACACTGACGAATCAGACATTTCTTCTTCTAATTTTGCTACTTCGCCTTCCAAAACAGCAATTCTAGATTCTAATTTCTCCAATTCCTTTTTTCTCTTTTGGTCATGTGCATTTTCCTTTGGTTTTTCTTGTTTAGGCTTTTTTTGCTTTTTCCCAACTGATCGATCAGCTTGCTTTTCTGGCTTGGTATGCTCCTTTTTTTCTTCTCGCTGACTCATCCACCAAGTATATTCTTCGTATGTACCTGGATATTCCTTCAATTCCTGATTCTCAATCCACCAGATTTTATTTGCCACTTGTGAGATGAAATACCTATCATGAGAAACTACCAGAAATGTACCTTCATACTGCTGAAGCGCCTGAACCAAAATACTTACAGAGAGCATATCCAGATGGTTAGTAGGTTCATCCAGTAACAAAAAATTTGCTTCTGAAATCAACGTTTTGGCCAATGCCACTCGTGACTTCTCACCACCAGAAAGTACCTTAATTTTCTTGAATACATCATCGTCTGAAAATAAAAAGCAACCCAAGACACTTCTAAGTTCTTGTTCAGACTTTCCTGTCCCCTCTTGCATGAGCTCTTGAATTAGGTCATTAGCCACGTGCAAAGCTTCTAGCTGATGCTGTGCATAAAAGGAAGTAATAACATTGTGACCTGAATCAATCTTTCCTTCGAATGGCTCTGTCCCTGCTATCATTCGGAGCATTGTAGATTTCCCTTTTCCATTCGCTCCTATCAAGGCAATTTTATCTCCACGCTCAATATGAGCAACCGCATTATGGAGAATCGAAAGGTCACCATAGCTTTTACTTAGATGCTCCCCTCGTTTAACATGGCGACCTGATTTTGTTTTGAAATTGAACTTGAAGTTGACTTTCATGTTCTCGTCAACCACTGCCTCTACCCGATCAATTTTGTCCAACATTTTCACCTTGGACTGTACCTGCCTTGCTTTGGTCGATTTTGCTCTGAACCTGGTAATGAATTGTTCAGTCTGTTTGATTTTTTGTTGCTGATTTTCAAAAGCATTTTGCTGAAGCTCATTTCTTAGCTCTTTTTCCTGTTCATAGAAATCGTAGTTTCCTTTATAAACATTCAAATTTCGGCTATAGACTTCTACAATCTTATTGGTTGTCGCATTAAGGAATTGTCGATCGTGAGATACAATTATACAAGCTCCCTCATACGATTGTAGGTAGCTTTCAATCCACTGAATAGAAGGTAAATCCAAATGGTTCGTCGGCTCATCGAGCATGAGCAAAGATGGCTTTTCCAATAAAAGTTTAGCCAACATAACACGCATCCGCCAACCACCTGAGAATTCGTGTAAGGGTCTGGTGAGGTCAGCCGTTATAAATCCAATCCCCTCAAGGATTTCTTCTGCTCTCGCTTGCAAAATATAGCCATCCTCTGCTTCAAAGCGCTCCTGGAGTTTCGTGAGTTTAGGGACCAATTCATCACGATAGTTCTCTTCCATCTCCTTGATTACTTCATTCATCTGGTCCTGAATTTTCAATGTGCTTTCAAAAGCCTTCATAGCCACATGAAGGATGGACTCATCAGACTCGTAGGACAGCAAGTCTTGATTCAGAAAACCAATAGTCGTAGAATTACTCTTTGATATTTCACCAGATGTCGGCTCATCTTCACCAATAATCATTTTGAGCAGCGTCGACTTACCAGTTCCATTAAGACCGATCAAACCGATTCGATCCTTTTTATCAATGAATAATGAGGCATTATCGAACAGTGCTCGATCACCTAGAAAATACGAAAGGTTGTTTATAGAAATCACGGCTGCAAATGTAGAAAGTTCGGATGACGCATACTACCCCAGCTTTTGACTTTGTCAATCATGTACTTCGGAGCAAGCCTGTCTGACAAAGGCAGGCTCACGAGGTATGAATATGGAAAACATTTATAACGCAGGCATACTAATGGGTCTAAGTGGTCCTAGAGCCTGATTCCTTTCGAAAGAATGAGTATTAATAAATTCTATAAAATTGACTCAAATTTCTATTCCCATTTCGTGTCCATACCTAGCTGATTCTCTTCAAACTATCAATTTTCTGGGTCAACGATTGTAAGCAATGCTTGCACAATTTCTATTGTTCATTTATTCTAGAAAAGCCAAAAATCAAGTAACATATCATCGAATAGTCATACGCTAAATACTTAATTAAAAATACGGAATTTTACCAAAACCGTATTATGCACCTCTCAGATAGATTTGCTGGATACAATTTAATACTTAATGAAGACAGTCCCAATAGTAGATGATTCAAGTATGCCACTAGCAGCTAACATAAAAACAACAGATAAAGCCTCTCCAACTCTACAAGAAGAAATGGCTGGAAATTTACTTACAATAAGTAAAAAAATCTAGCTGAATTATTCAATACTATCAATGTCATATTTCTTTTAACCTCAAGCTTGTCGGAATTACGAAACACTTCCAAATTTAAAAATGGTATCATTCTTACAATTTTTGACACGTTTATGAAAAATGCTATGAAGATTTTTTCATCAAGCCTATTGCTGCTGCTAACCTCCACTTGCGCATTTGCGCAGTGTCCACCTAGCTGGGTTGGTGTCCAGAATGTTACGACTGGCACGTGTCAACCTGGAGCCAACATAACAAAACAAGATGACGGGTTGCTCACTATTGATGCAGATGCGATTCTGGACATGGAGGGCAATAATTTAACCATCAGAGGACCAGTGACAATAAACGGAACACTATCTATTTCAGGAACTTTGACAATTGGCAGATCTGGTGTTGTTATTGTTGCGTCCGGAGGTAGTATTTCAGCCGGTTATATTCGGACAGGTGGAGACGGGAGTTTAGACATCCGAGCAGGCGCAGTTGTAACGGCTACTTCATTTCTCAATGATTTTGCCGGACCCGCCATAAATTCAGTAAATATAAATGGCACGTTAACGGTAACTCCCGGGGCTTTTACCAACGCTTCTGATGGCTACATTACTGGTAGTGGTACGTTTAATGCCGATGTAACAGACAATGGCGATTCAATATTCGGTGGAACGTACAGCGGAACGTGCACAGGGACCTGCCCTTCCGTCTTACCTGTAGTACTCATTGATTTTACTGCTTCGCAAAAGAGTAATGAAGTTGAACTCTTGTGGTCCACAGCATCGGAATTGAATAATGACTACTTTTCGATTGAACGCTCTCTGGATGGGCTCACCTTTTATTCAATTGGTACCTTAAGTGGAGTAGGCACGTCCAATCAAGTGACCAATTACAGCTTCCAAGATAAAAGTCCACTGCAAGGAATGTCCTTTTATAGATTAAAACAGATAGATTTCGATGGAGAATTTGAGCATTTCAATACCAAATCTGTATTATTTGAAACCTTAGGGAATCCTTATTCGGTTTACCCAAATCCCACCTTCGATGTGCTGACAATAGAAGGGTACTTGGGGAAATCTGAAAATATTAAATTGATGAGTCTCGAAGGGCAGAACTTGACCAATCTTGTTGAATACCGAACTGATGCCAGCCTGGTACTAGTAAATTTAAGAAACCTACCAGTCGGAATTTATCTACTCAGAATTGACGACAAAATTCAGAAAATTTCTAAGCAGTAAGTCGCGTGCCATTGACCCCTCTCTCTGAGTCACTCGTTTAGGAAGGGCAAAGGGATAGAAGGAGGACCTGAGAAAAAAGGAAAGAGAGATAGCACAAGAGAAAAGGAGAGAACAATACAGCATATTACAAACCGAGCTCAGAGGCTCCTTCGGTTGACTCTGAGTGAGAATAGGTTGTTTATGGAAATCACGGCTGCAAATGTAGAAGGTTCGGATGACGCATACTACCCCAGCTTTTGACTTTGTCATATATCTTGTAGCAAGCCTAAAGGTCGACAAAGGCAGGCTTACGAGGTATGAATTTGGAAAGCCTTTCTCCCTTCGATTCAAGCATCAGAGAACCTGCCCACCAGTAGGCAGGTAAAACCTAATGGTAGGATTCAATATCATCGAAGTATCTTTAAGCTCCATTCTTTAAAGCAAAAAAATTAAACATCGTGCTTTCATTAATCTTATTAACCCTTGGTCTTATTAATTGTAGCTCATGCTCCTCAGCTAACTCAAGCGCGACCAGTATATCCAGCGAACATCAAAGCTCGGACCTTGTGAGTGAGGAAGGATTGCAACTTGACAAAATCAAGCTGCCTGATGGATTTAAGATAGGAGTCTATGCTCGTGTAGAAAATGCGCGTTCTCTTGCTTTATCTCCAAATGGCACTTTATTCGTTGGGAATAGAGGAGGCGACAAGGTGTATGCTGTGCAGGATACGAACGGAGACAAGAAAGCCGACAAGAAATATGTAATCGCCTCTGGTCTTAGAATGCCAAATGGGGTGGCGTTTCGTGACGGTGATCTATATGTGGCTGATGTGAGTAAGCTCTGGAAATTTGAAAACATCGAAGCAAGCCTGAGCAATCCCCCAAGTCCAAGTTTGATTTATAAGGACTATCCAAGAGATGCCCATCATGGTTGGAAATACATTGCATTTGGCCCTGATGGGAAATTATATATTCCTGTTGGTGCACCATGCAATGTTTGCGAAAGCAAGAATGAACTATATGCTTCTATTACTCAAATGGATCCCGATGGATCAAATCGAGAAGTATATGCCAAGGGGATCAGAAATACGGTTGGTTTTACCTGGCATCCTGAAACTGGGGAAATGTGGTTCACTGATAATGGCCGAGATATGATGGGAGATGACAAGCCACCTTGCGAACTCAACAGAATCACTTCATCGAATCAACATTTCGGCTTCCCATATTGTCACGGCGGTATGTATCTAGATGACTCGTTTGGTAAAGGGAAGGATTGTGAAGATTTCGTGTCTCCAGCTCAAAATTTCCAGGCACATGTGGCTCCCCTCGGATTGAAATTTATTACTTCTACAAAGTTTCC
>JAAEPI010001137.1 GCA_024232835.1 Cytophagales bacterium | reverse complement strand
AATATTTACCATCATGCTCTATTAAGTGTGGATTATGAGTCATTTCACCATCCCAATATTCATTACCTCTTGCAGAAAGTACTACATTCTTAAACACATAAGGCCCGGTCAAATTATCAGAAACTGCATGTGCTATTTCAGAATGAGTCACCCAGGCATGGTGTCCTCTGCTTTTTAACCATCTGGAATAGATGGCATGGTATTTTCCGTCCTTGCCTTTAAGAATATTCGCTCCCCAAACGTTATAATCTTCTTCTTGAATAATATTGGCTTTGTCCAGTTTTTTCGGAAGTAATTTTTGAAAATCCGGTTCAATTTGATTAAGCGGAATCCTCAAATTACAAGAATGTCCACGGTGTACTCCGTTAACAGTAATCCCCAAAGCACCCAACAGCATTTTGGGCACACCATCTTCAACCAACAATTGAGGACGTTCCAGCTGATTATCGCTTTTAGAACCATCCTCCCAAACAAAATGACTTGGAATCACTAATGGATTTTTTGCAGATTTCCAATCGTAACCATTCTCGGATTCCATTAATGCAAATGCACCAGCATCGCCGGTGAATTTACCAACAACATCACGTACAATTGCATAATATTTTCCATCTTGGCACCAAACATAAGGGTCTTCGGCGATCATGTGCTCATCTTCTGAGCCTTTCAATTCGAAAATGGTTTTGTTGTGTTTTT
>JAAEPI010001136.1 GCA_024232835.1 Cytophagales bacterium | reverse complement strand
ATGCGTTACCGAGCCGGGAATCAATGTGATACGGCGAATCTGTGTATACAGTCAAGGTAGTTTGGGCAGTCGAGCATTTTTATCATAATCATCCTTGCACAATTGACATTAATTTTAGCGAGATTTAAGTTCGCCATTGATCAATTGAACTTCAAGAACTACATAACCAAGTTGCAACTGGACCAGGGAAATGCAAGAACAACCCTCCGAGGTCTAAGTGGTTGGGGTGTGGATCAGGTCCCCATGAATGTATCAGGTTTTGGTGAACAGGAATTTCGAAGAACCCAACTGACTGTGAGCAAACCGTGGCATCTGCTTTCACCAATGCCACTGTTCCCCTTCAATGGAAATGACTGTTCATTCGTCCACAGCAACACAACACTTGCCTTGGAGTTCTTCTTTGAGGTTCAATTGTTTTTCTTCTTCTCAATCTCTTCTCTATCCCGCTTGTTTGTTCCTTCTTCTTTCAGAGCAATGATTTTGTCCTCTTCAAAGGATTCGAGGCAACTGCGGACCCAGAGACGAAGACAGATGTGAAGATGAAGATGCAAATTCTTGACTTTCAACTTCATTTGGCATATGCAGTTGTTTCACAACCCATACCAAAATCAATAAAACAGGAGCTTCCATTTGAACGTAAGTCCATTGCTAAAAAGATGGCTATGCACACAACAAACATAATAAATACATCTTTTTTTTCTTTCGCTGCTCAGATCTGGAAATGCTAAGCTGGACTGCCCAGAAGAACCAATTGGAAACCCATTCCGGTACTCTGCATCTTCAGAATCAGCCTAACCGGGCAATTGTCTTTTTCTGCCCTGCAAATCTAGAGGATCCAGTTGAAAATCCTTTTAACTTCTTGCGTGAGTTCTTCAATTTTTCAACATGCATGTCATTTTCAAATGTGACAATTGTTTTTGCAGCATACAATTGCACTGAGGTGATAGCTAGTGTAAATGGTCGTGAACACAATCTACAAATGGACACTGATAGTGAGAAGAACTATGGTCT
>JAAEPI010001135.1 GCA_024232835.1 Cytophagales bacterium | reverse complement strand
TCTGTTTAGATATGAACAAGTGGTAAGGTTGGACAGGATAAGTCTACCTAATTGGGAATGATGAAAAAATGTATAGTGTTGATATACAGATAATTATAAACTAAAACAGGAAAGCCACTTAAAATCCTGTTGCAATGTGTTCATATAACAAAAGTGGCAAAGTGAGAAAATTAATTATTAGAGGTTCCCTTAAATAGAACGGTATAAAAGAATCTATCTGGTTCCTCATCATGATCAATACTATCTTGAATTTTTCTCACGAATTCAGAAGACACTAAAACAGTAATTTGTCGGATTACTTTTACCAATCTAGTTAACTTATTTTCGGTCATATCATTCCCCATGCTGGTTTAATAAACATTTCAGAGACCTTCACCCTTTTTAACTAATCACGCCCCATAAGGTATCCAGATATTCTTGATCTGGGTAGCGCGTCGTAGGAAAGCCTCTCCCTCACCCTGCTTAACATCGATCCAGTTTCGATGCTTGCCGTTATTCACCCAAGTACGTTTCATGTTCTCAGCAGACTTCTCTTCTACGAGTTTGCTTCCCTCCTTCGATCCGAAGTACCACATACCGTCAATATCATCATGATCAGCAAGGGTTGGTGTTAGTTCATCTTTCTTTCCTGTGATGATATTTACCACTCCTCCAGGCAAATCAGAAGTATCAAAGACCTGATAAAGATCAGTGGCCGATAGTGGTGCAGTTTCAGAGGGAATGGCAACCACACAATTTCCCATCGCAATGGCTGGGATCACTGTTGAAATAAACCCAAGCAGCGGGAATTCATCTGTGCAGACAATTCCCATAACGCCCAGCGCCTCTGGCATAGCCAAGGTAACGTTTCGAGTTATCGTGTGATGCACATGACCATCGTACTTATCCGCCATAGCGGCATAGGTATAAATTCGTTGGATGGATAGCTCTACTTCCTCATTGGCATCAGCCTGACTCACCCCGATTGATTGCTGCAAGCGAGCAGCAAACTCATCCCCTCGAGCTGCTAGATTTTCTGCCATATAGTACAAGACCTGTGCTCGGGCATGTCCAGTCATGCCTGTCCACTTGCTTCCTGCGTGTGCTGCTTCCACGGCATTTCGGATATCCTTTCGATTCCCCTCTCCCACTTCACCTATAGGATTTCCGGCAAAATCCTTGACGGTCATGCTATAACCACCATCTGGACGTGATTGCTTGCCTCCCATATACATCTTAGCTGTCCGATCTATTTGAGGGATATCCGTTCTGGTGCTCTTTGAAGACTTTTGATTTCTTACCACTGGTTTCGCCAACAATTGATCCTCATATCTTGGTTTCATGTATTCATGCAAACCTTCTCGTCCACCCTCTCGACCAAAGCCAGATTCACGGTAGCCACCGAATCCAGAAGCCGCATCAAATACATTCGTGCAGTTGATCCAGACGGTACCTGCTTTAATTCTTGGTGCCAAATCGAGAGCAAGGTTGATATTCTCAGTCCACACGCTAGCGGCCAAGCCGTATCGCGTGTTATTTGCTAATTTGAGTGCTTCCTCGTGGGTTCTGAAACTCATTGCGACAAGTACGGGTCCGAAGATTTCAACTTGTGAAATGGTTGATGAGGGTGTCACATTTGTGAAAAGCGTAGGAGGATAAAAATACCCATCCGTTGGACAGGCCCATGAGGGTTGAAACAGCTTACCACCTTCTTTCACACCCTTCTTGACCATCTCCTCAATTGTCCTCAACTGCTGTGGAGACACGATTGCGCCGATATCAACTGCTTTATCCAGCGAATTGCCGATACGGAGTTTCTCCATTCGCGCTCGTACTTTTTTGTAGAATTTCTCTGCAATGCTTTCCTGAACTAACAGTCTGGAGCCTGCACAGCACACCTGCCCTTGATTAAACCAAATCGCATCTACGATCCCCTCAACGGCACTGTCCAGATCTGCATCATCAAAAACAATAAATGGAGACTTTCCTCCTAGTTCCAATGAAATCTTCTTCCCTGTCCCGGCAGTAGCTTTCCGAATGATTCGGCCAACACCCGTCGAGCCTGTAAAGGCGATCTTGTTTACGTCTTTGTGAATGACAAGCTCGTTACCCGCCTTGCCATCACCAGTAATCATATTGACAACACCCGCAGGCAAGCCAACCTGATTGCAAATCTCAGCGAAAAGCAACGCAGTGAGTGGGGTATTCTCCGCAGGTTTCATCACCAACGTATTGCCCATGGCCAAAGCCGGAGCAATTTTCCAAGACAACATCATCATAGGGAAATTCCACGGAATGATCTGACCGACAACTCCCACTTCCTTAAATTCTTTGAACTCAGTATCCTTCAACTGCGCCCAGCCTGCATGATGATAGAAATGCCGCGCAACCAATGGAATGTCAATGTCACGAGTTTCCCGAATGGTCTTGCCATTGTCCAGTGATTCGAGAACCGCAAATAGCCTGGAATGTTTCTGTACCTGACGAGCGATTGCGTACAAATATCTCGCCCTGCCGTGCGCACCCAATTCTACCCAACCCTTCAATGCCTTACGAGCTGCTTTTATGGCTTTATCCACATCAGAACCTTCTGCGTCTGCAACCTTCGCCAGATGATCCTTATTGGCGGGATTTTCTGTTTCAAAGTATTTCTTGGATAAGGGAGCTTGCCACTTTCCATCTATATACAGGTCAAATTTGCCTTTGTGATCTTTGATCCAATCCATAGCAGAAGTCGCACTTTCTGGTGCGGGACCGTACTCCATCGTACTATATATCTTTTTGATGCTCATAATTTTCTAAATAAAATAAAATCAAATCTCAAAAGTCAAATAACAAACAAAATCCAATATTGAAATTCCAAAAACAACTTTTCAGCTCCTAAATCGCAACGTTTTTTATTTGTTATTTTATTTTTCCTCTATCCATTAATATTTCAATTACCACCTTCACTATCCAAGGTTAGCTTTTTTAGCCTTAGAATTTGTTCATTATTTGTGATTTGACTTTTGTCATTTGGAATTTGCTCTTCACATTATGCCATTGGATGTCTATAAGAAGATGAGTATCTTCCCGTTAGGTGATGTTCTAGTTGTCTTTCAATATCAGTGAGTAAGCCACTTGCCCCAAATCGGAACAGTTCGTTCGAAAGCCACTCGTCTCCGAGTTCCTCTTTGATCATTATCAACCACTCCACTGCTTGCTTTGCTTTTCGGATTCCTCCGGCAGGTTTATAGCCTACTTTGAATCCGGTTCGTTCGTAATATTCACGAATCGCACGTACCATCACAATGCTAACTGGCATGGTGGCGTTTACGCTTTCTTTTCCCGTACTTGTCTTAATAAAGTCCGCCCCTGCCATCATGCAAACGTGACTTGCCTTTGCCACATTGGTGAGCGTACTCAGTTCGCCAGTAGCAAGAATGGTCTTCATGTGCGCTTCACCACATGCCTCTCTGAATTCTTGAACCTCTTTATAAAGTCCTCTCCAGTCTCCTGCCAGCACTTTAGCTCGACTGATTACAATGTCTATTTCCTTAGCCCCTGCTTTAACAGAAGCTCTGATTTCATTGAGTTTTTGTCTGTGTGTAATTTGCCCTGCTGGAAAACCTGTAGACACAGCAGCAACTGGAATGGACGACCCTTCGAGGGTATCAACCGCTGTTTTAATCAGATTATGATACACACATACAGCCCCTACCTTTATGTCTTCAGGAGAAAATCCAAGACCTTGGACCAAATCTTCCCGAACAGGGTGCATGGCTTTAGCACATAAACGAACGACGTTTCCAGGCGTGTCATCACCTGCCAACGTTGTGAGATCAATACATGAGATTGCACGAATAAGCCAGGCAGCCTGCCATTCTTTCTTGACAGTTCTCCTCTTTCCCATTGTTCCTGCCCTCCGCTCCACCGCACTCCGGTTAACCCGAATTTCTCGAATCAGATCAAGATCGAGGGGCGTTCCCTCATTTCGTTTTATTCTGGTTTTAGCCATGTAGTATCGTTAATAGTACCATATGTACAAAAATGGTCGATTGAAGTAAGAAAAGTACTATTCAGAGGGGTAATTGTGAATTGCATGTGTTCAAGGCCCACGACCTGCATCTTCACTATTAATAAATTAAAACAACCCCGAAATATTACCTTCCTTATCAATGTCGATATGTTCTGCGGCCGGAGTGGCTGGTAAATCAGGCATACGAAGCATCTTACCAGTAATAGGGATAATGAAGCCAGCACCAGAAGCTATTTCTACTTCTCGGACTGTAAGAGCAAAATCACGGGGGCGACCAATGGACTTAGCATCATCCGAAAGAGAGCTTTGGGTCTTGGCCATACAAATTGGCAAATCATCCATTCCTAATTGCCCAGCTCGTTTTAAAATACTGTTTGCCGCTGCAGTGTAAGAAATTGAGGTAGCTCCATAAATGTCCGACGCAATCGCTTCTATCTTTTCTTTTATAGAGGATTTTAGATCATAAGTAGGTACAAACTCACCTGCACAGCTTTCTACAGCCTTCACTACCTGCCGGGCAAGATCCTCCGTTCCCTCTCCTCCTTTCGACCAACCATCCGCTAGAGAAACAGGCACACCCAGTTCAGCACAATGAGACTTAATAAATTCAATCTCCTCGTCGGTATCTGAAGCGAATTTGTTAATCGCAACCACCACTGGCACACCGAAACGGGTTAGGTTCTCTACGTGTTTGTCAAGATTGGATATTCCTTTGGTAACTGCGTCTAAATTGGGGTGGGTCAATTCATCCTTACTTACACCACCATGATATTTTAATGCTCGAATAGTGGCCACCAGTACAACAGCTTTTGGGCTGATCCCCCCTGCCCTACATTTGATATTGAAGAACTTCTCTGCTCCCAAATCTGCTCCAAAACCTGCTTCTGTCACAATGTAATCTGACAAGGAGAGCCCCATTTTTGTGGCAATCAGAGTGTTAGTTCCTTGAGCAATGTTTGCAAAAGGGCCTCCATGAATAATAGCAGGATTACCTTCCAGAGTCTGAACAAGATTCGGTTTGATGGCGTCTTTAAGCAAGGCGGCCATTGCTCCTTGCGCATTTAGATCGCGTGCATAGATCGCCTCTCCCTTAAAGGTGTCACCAATATAAATATTAGCAATTCGCTCTTTCAAATCACTCAAATCTTTGGCCAAGCAAAGAATGGCCATAATCTCAGAGGCAGCAGTAATATCAAATCCGGACTCACGCATAAATCCGCCGGTCTTTCCACCAAGACCCGATACAATATGTCGAAGCGAGCGATCATTCATATCCATACTCCACCTCCAGGTAACTGTTCGTGGGTCAATTCCAAGATTTCTGCTTTTGCTCTGTACGTTATTACTAATAAGCGCAGAAAGAAGATTATTGGCTTTTTCAACTGCTGAGAAATCACCTGTAAAATGAAGATTGATATCCTCCATCGGAATAACCTGAGAGTATCCACCACCCGTAGCACCGCCTTTGATCCCGAAAACAGGACCCAAGGATGGCTCTCTTAAAACTGCTGTTGTTTTCTTTCCAATACGGTTCAATCCGTCTGTAAGCCCAACAGAGGTAGTCGTTTTACCCTCTCCGGCGGGTGTAGGGGTAATGGCTGTAACCAATACCATATTGGCCTTTTTCACCTTCTCTTCATCTATATAATTGAGCGGGAGTTTTGCTTTATATTTCCCAAAGTGTTCAATATCTGTACTAGACAATTGTAGTTTATCAGCTATCTCGTCAATGTGCTTTGGAGTAACACTTTGAGCAATTTTTAAATCAGGATTTTCGGTTCCGTTTGGCATGGGTCAGTTGTTTTGGGCTGCAATCTAAGAAATATCTTCTGACTAGGGAACTGGTTGTCCGATGAAGTAGTTTTGCAATAGTGAATCGGTTACCAAAGGAGCAGTTCACTACAGGTTGTGAAAAGCAAGATGGAGCAAATAAGAGTCAATACAAATATTCATTGCGAGAATTGTGTGAGCAAACTCACCCCTCATTTTGATGACAATCAACAAATCTCGAACTGGTCTGTTGATTTAAATTCTCATGAAAAAACCCTCACCATAGAGGGGGAAAGTGTATCTACTGATTTGGTAAGTCAGTTATTGGATAAGGAAGGTTATAAAATCACGTCTTCCAATAATTCAGAATCATTTTGGTCTAATACGTCAAAATGGAAACGTGCCTCTTTCAATACATTGAATTGCCTTATTGGTTGTTCTATAGGGGATTTTGGGATGATCATTTATTTGCAAGCCTACTACCCAAATACTACCATGGCTTGGCAAATGGTATTGGCTATCATTGCTGGATTGATAACATCCATTTCTCTTGAAACTGTCATTCTTCGAGTACGAGAAAAATTCGATTGGACATTGGCACTAAAAACAGCTTTTGGTATGTCGTTTATCTCAATGCTGGGGATGGAGATCGCCATGAACACAACTGACTTTGTCATCACAGGTGGCAAAGCCTCTTTTGACGACCCTATGTATTGGACCGCTTTGATCATTGCCATGATTGCTGGTTTCTTAGCTCCTTTGCCATACAATTACTACAAACTTCAGAGGTACAACCAGTCATGTCATTGAGATTTATAAATCCTTTTCACTATCAGTTCCGTATCTTTGTACACGGATGATGCGAATACTATCCATATCATTGTCACTACTAATACTAGCGAGCAGCCTAGGTCTCACATTTGCGACTCACTTATGTCGTGGGCATACTATGAACTCGGCTGTTGCAATTGGCCATATTGACCTTGATTGCGGAATGGGCTCAATGGATGAGCATTCCGATGATCTCTCACAGGAACCGGCGTTTAGATCTCAACCGTGTTGTGACAATGAATATGTTTCCGTTGAAGTTGATGATCAGTTTAATCCTCAATTCGGTCTTGAAATATCAGATTTCCAGTTGGTTTCTTCTTCCCTACTCTATGAATTACCAGCTCTTAAAAGTGAGCTTTCTAACTCAATCATTTATTATCACAATCCCCCACCCACTGATGTTGAAGTAGTCATTTTGCATCAGGTTTTTCGAATCTGACTCTATAGTTGTGTTCTTGATCGTACCCAAAGTGGTACGCATTATTCTTTTTCAACATAACTATATAACGATGTACAAATCTTTACTATATTTTTTAACAATACTCATTGGACTTCAATCTCACTCGCAGACAGTCCGTGGTATGGTGGCAGACGATAATCATGAAAGACTTATTGGAGCTACAGTTTTGGAATTGGGCACCATGAATGGTATCACAACAGATGTGAATGGCCAATTCGAACTTGAAGTATCCAGTCGTTCAGCACGCCTCATAATTTCATTTATTGGATTTCAGCCCGATACGCTCTCTGCAGATTTTTCAGGAATGATGCATATTATACTACAACCATCTACTTCCGAATTAGAAGAAGTCATGGTGACAAGTGGGAGCACATTTCTAGATGATCTAGAATCTAAGCATGTGGAAGTAATTACGGCGGCAGAATTAGCGAAAGCTGCCTGCTGCAACCTTTCTGAGAGCTTTGAAACAAATGCCTCCGTTGATGTTTCATTTACGGATGCAGTGACTGGCGCCAAAACCATCCGAATGCTTGGGTTGGATGGTAGATATGTTCAAATCAATAGAGAAAACACACCACATGTCCGCGGGTTATCTGGCAGATACGGCCTCAGCTATGTGCCTGGTACCTGGATTCAGTCCATTGATCTGGGCAAAGGGGCTGGAACAGTGGTTAACGGTTATGAATCCATGACTGGTCAAATCAATGTGGAGCTTAAGAAGCCAGAGTTGAGCGAGAAATTATATCTCAATGGCTATGGCAACTCTCTTGGACGAGTAGAGTTAAATGCGAATACCACTTTTTCTATAAACGATAATTGGAACTCAGGCGTCTTGTTTCATTCAAATCACTTTAACAATGAAGTAGATCGAAATGATGATGGCTTTATGGATTTACCAAAGTCAAAACAGATCAATGTGATGAATCGATACAAGTATCGTGGAGAGAAATTGGTCACACAGATTGGCTTCCAATTTATGAGAGATGAGAAAGCAGGCGGACAATTGGGGTTTGAATTTGGTGATGACTTTCGGAGCTCATCCGAATATGGTTTTGTCAACAATACTTCAAGATTTGAAGTGTTTGGTAAAACGGGATTATTGTTTCCACACAAACCTTACAAAGGCTGGGGGTTCATATATTCAGCAACAACTTTGGACATTGATGGAGGATATGGTGAAGATAGCTACGAAGGAAAAGAAGCCACACTTTATGGCAATGTGATCTTCCAGAATATCATTGGCAATTCTTTTCATCAATACAAAACTGGAGTGAGCATCTTGTATGATAATTTTGATGAAGTGTATGCCGATTCAGCATTTACACGAAAAGAAATTGTTCCTGGGGCTTATTTTGAATACACCTACCTCCCGAGTGATCAATTCACAATTGTCGCCGGTGTAAGGTCTGACTTTCATAATTTGTATGGCACCTATTTTACCCCTCGGTTGCATCTTCGATACCAGTTTTCCGAAAACACAACGATCAGAGGTGCCATTGGTAAAGGCTACCGTACGCCCAATGCCATAGTTGAAAATAGCAGTGTATTGGTCTCCAATAGACAATTGATCGTTCAAGAAGACCCAAAACCAGAAATAAGCTGGAACATGGGTACCAGTTTAGTCACTGTCATTCCAGTTGGTGAGAAAAAACTGAATATCGTTGCGGATTATTTTTACACCGCTTTCGACAATCAATTGATCTACGATATGGATCAAAGTTCAACAGAGTTGAACATCTACAATTTAGATGGAGAATCCTTTGCGCATAGTTTCCAAATAGAAGGAACTTTTCCAGTTTCGGAATTTTTAAAATTGAAAACTGCTTACAAATATTATGATGTCAAATCGACCATCAATGGAGTGCTTCAGCCAGTTCCTTTCAATTCAAAAAATCGGTTCTTTTTGAATATGTCCTACTCCTCCAAATACGATAAATGGGAAGTGGACTACACGCTTCAGTGGTATGGGTCAAAGAGACTCCCTGACACTTCTGACAAACCTGTAGAGTTTCAAAGAAGCAATAGCTCCCCTTCGTTCTTTCTGATGAATGCGCAAATCAGTCGCGGATTTCGTTGGGGAAATATATATGTGGGATCAGAAAATTTAAGCAATTTCGTACAAAAGAATCCGATAGTGGATGCGGAAAATCCGTTTAGAAATGAAAACGGAAATAATTTTGATGCCTCTATGGCTTGGGCACCAGTTGCTGGCCGTATGGTGTATTTTGGATTTAGATATAAAATAAAAAAGTAGTTATGAAAACAATTTTAACAATAGCAATACTTGGCTTGGCAATTATGGTGCAGGCTCAAATAAAACCTGAGAAAGTCAAAGGTGGTTACAAAGTAGAAATAAAAACTTCCGCAATTTGCGAAATGTGTAAGGAAACAATCGAGCACGATTTGACATTTGAAAAAGGTGTTAAAAGCGTTGATCTTGATGTAGATAGCAAAATTGCTACGGTTGTTTACAACACAAAAAAGACATCAGCTGAATTGATCAGGAAACGTATCACCAGAGTTGGATATAATGCCGACAACTTAAAGCGTGACGTTAAAGCGTATGATAAATTAGACGATTGCTGCAAAGACGGGGCGCATGGAGACGATGACCATGACGAACATAAAAATTAAATTCACTTTAAAATTAAGACAATGAAAACGAGAAATTCAAACAGAATCCTAACCACTATTCTTGTTGCAGGAATGGGGCTGGTACTCTCATCATGTGGAGATACAAAACCAAAAGAAAAATTGGAGAATGAGCAAACAACTGAAACTACTCCAAAAACAACAGATACAATAGAAGCAAGTGCGCCCATGAATCAAGCACAGTCCATTCTTGCTGCGTATCTAAATGTTAAAGACGCCTTAGTTGGTACGGATGGAGAAGCAGCCAGTGTCGCGGCTAAAGAGCTTGCATCAGCCATTGACAAGGGGGATGATGAATTTACAGATATATTGGCAGCAGCAGAAGGTATTTCTGGTAGCACTGATACTGAAAAACAGCGAGAGCTTTTCAATACACTTTCTCAAAAAGTATATGAGCTTGTGAAGAGCACTTCTCCAAATGAAGCCCCTGTTTATAAGCAATTCTGCCCTATGGCCTTTGGAAATACAGGTGCCTACTGGCTCAGTACCGAAGAGGAAGTTTTCAATCCTTACTTTGGAGATAAGATGCTTAAATGTGGACGAGTTGAGGAGACGATTGAGTAGAAATGATTTAACTCGTTAGCCTCCTATGTGGCTGCTTCATATCGTTTAGGCTGTTCAACATAAATCAACAATCTTTGAGGTCACAAAACAGTGACCTCATTTTT
This sequence comes from Cytophagales bacterium, assembly GCA_024232835.1. GTDB lineage: Bacteria > Bacteroidota > Bacteroidia > Cytophagales > Cyclobacteriaceae > JAAEPI01. Next base: position 7,155 of record JAAEPI010001135.1, on the reverse strand, counting down.
TATGTTCGAACTCCAAGAAATAGCTGAACTAGCAGCCAAGTACGTCAACACCACCGACCGGCATATTTTCCTTACGGGAAAGGCAGGAACGGGCAAGACGACATTCCTGAAGTACATCATGGAGCATACCTACAAAAATGCCGTGGTGGCAGCTCCAACAGGTATCGCCGCAATAAATGCTGGTGGCGTAACCTTGCATTCATTATTACAATTGCCATTTGGTACGTTTATTCCTGAGAACGTCCCTCCTTCTTCATCCGATACGCAGATAAATACACCAGCAACTTTATTTAGAGAAACCAGATTCAACGCCTCCAAACGGCAGCTTATTCGCGAATTGGAATTGCTGATCATCGATGAGGTGAGTATGCTACGAGCAGATTTACTGGATTGCATTGATCACACGCTTCGATATTTGCGAAAGCGCAAATACGAGCCATTCGGTGGCTTGCAAATTCTCTTTATTGGGGATTTGTTACAACTACCTCCTGTGGTGAAAGATCAGGATGCGGAATTGCTCAAACCGTACTATTCTAGCAACTATTTTTTCGAAGCACGCGCTTTAAAAGAGCAAGCGCCCATCCGTGTGGAGCTAGAAAAAATCTATCGGCAGACCGATCAGGATTTTATTGATTTGCTGAATCGATTGAGAAACAATGAGCAAACCGAGGAAGACATTTCCTTACTAAATCGGCATTACGACCCGAGCCTTAATAATGATCAAATGGAGGGATACATCCATCTCACCACCCACAACATGAAAGCGGATCGTTTCAACGAAATGCGCTTACAAAATTTGGATGGAGAAGTGACACAATACAAAGCCAACATCTCAACCGACTTTCCAGAAAACATGTACCCCACTGTGCAAACACTCACGTTGAAAGAAGGCGCACAAGTGATGTTTCTCAAAAATGATCCGTCGGGTCAGGGGCAGTTTTTCAATGGCAAGATTGGCATGGTAACTCGTTTGGATGAAGACGCCATCTGGGTAAAATGTGAGGACGGTTCGGAGATCAATGTGGAGACCTACGAATGGGAACATAAACGTTACGTACTTAATTCTAATCAGGAAATTGAAGAGAAGCACATTGGCAATTTCGAGCAATATCCGCTGAAATTGGCATGGGCAGTGACCATTCACAAAAGTCAGGGACTCACGTTTGAAAAGGCCATTCTGGACCTCACGGGTTCGTTTGCTCCTGGTCAACTTTATGTGGCGCTATCAAGATTGACCTCCATGCGAGGATTGGTACTCTCCTCTCCTCTTCCAGAGAACCCTCCCGATATTGATCCATCCCTAAAAGAATTTGTCCGTACGTTTCAACCCACTGAAGAGCTTGAAGAAAAGCTCCAAGAAGATCGAAGAAACTATCTTCTAAAATCTGCCAAGCTAGCTTTTGGATTCGAAACACTCCTTCGAGAATTAAGCTATCATGAACGTAGCTTCAACAAGGAAGAAAACAGATCACTCAAACAGAAACATCTGCAATGGACGAAGGAACTGATCAGCGACACTTTTGGTTTAAAGCCCATTGGCGAGACCTTCATCAAGCAAGTAGCTCAGATTCTTGGACAGGGAGATTATATAGAGCCATTGTCTGACCGAATGGACAAAGCTCAGGCGTATTTCGAACCACAGATTGCGAAGCTAGCCGGACGACTGGACACCCAGCTTAACGCAATGAAAGGTGTCAAAAATGTCAAAACCTACATCAAAGAATTGAAGGAACTGATCACGCTTTTCAGAAATCAGAATAAGCAAATCCTAAAGCTGACCATGCTTGTGCGGGAAGCTGGTCATAACAAAGTGCTTACTAGGGAGCAGCTTAGAGAAACATCGGCCTACAAGGATGCGGCAACTTCTGCGAAGGCTACATCCAAGAAACGCAAGAAAGACCAGATTCCAACAGCCACTATTTCTTACGACCTCTACAAGCAAGGAAAAACGGTTGAGGAAATTGCCGAGCATCGAGGATTCGTAAAGGGAACCATCGAAGGACACTTGGCCACCTTTGTAGAAAGTGGGCACTTGGATGTGAACGATTTTATCAAACCAAAGAGACTGGAAAAGATTCTTGAAATCTACAACAAAGGCATTACTAACTCGGGTGAAATAAAGTCTCAATTAGGTGAGGATTTTACTTACACAGAAATCAAGCTAGCTCAGGCGTATGCTAGTAGTTTGGAGGTTGGGTGATAATTTGTATTATTACTGATGAATATCATAGGAAAACGTCAACGCCAATTGCAACTTGGACATATAATACAAACATCTCCTATATGACCAAACAAACATATAAGTTGCGAATCGATCTTTCTGGTGACATGTACCGAGCAGAAGATGGTGTGCATGAGTGCCATTTTTCATTATTCACAGAACCATCTAAGGGTATATTGGTTTGGGAAGAATTCCAAGAAAAGGTTCAAGTTCAAGACTCCATTCTAACGGTGATATTGGGCACAAATCGACCCGTGTTCAATTTGATTTGGGTCTATCAAGCTTTGTGGTTGCACATTGAGCTATCCAATCACGATCACAAAATTGCCTTTAGAAGCAGATTTAAAATTGTACATCGTGCGGAAAAGGCCGTTTCAAGCTAAGGTAAAAAATATCCCAGCAATTAAAGCTTCTCTAATTCATACTGATAATCTGCCTGAAGGTCTTCATGGAGTCCTGTTAAAGCCTTCATGATTTTCTGTATTTGCCGATCATATAGATTTGTTAATTGGACACTTCTGCTAATGTCAATTGATGATTTCTTCAGGACTTGACAAAAATGTAAGAGGAGTTCCACTTCAGTTTGTTTGTTGCCAGAATAACGAATGTTTTTATTCAAATTCCTTAAAATCTTTCGAAGACCCTTCTTTGCATAATAGAGATTGCTAACGTTCAGCCCCTCCATGTACCCATCGATTTCAATTTTGATAGAGGAGATGAAGGCTTGTTCATCCCGTGCTTCAAACAACAGATAGGTTAGCAATTCTTTGTTGTCCTTTTTGAATCGTCCGAGGCGCAAACACAACTCCAGTGTTTCCACTGAATCTCGCGATTTCAATTCCTTTTTGATTTCTGATAAGCTAGCTGCTTTCATTTAGTCATAATTGATTATTAACGATCACATGAAACTTCTATGATTGCATTTCAGCTCCCACGTATCATATCAGTTTCATAAGATGAAGATAGGTATTGACAATGACTAATGGTTCAATTCCATTAGTCTCTGGTTTGTAGAAAGAGTCCAACCACAAGGCAGATATAAACAAGGGCATGCATAGTAGTGATTATCCAGAAGAAACTATAAATTTGCAGCCATTTTAAGAAAGTCTTCGACGTAAGCCGTCGGACCAACCTTGAACAAAGACCATGTCTGTTAAACTTTTTGCTGGATCAGGATCACAAGAACTTGCTAAGAAAATTGCCCAACATTACGGCAAACAGCTGGGTAAATGCAAATCATCAACGTTCAGCGATGGGGAGTTAAACTTCTACTACGAAGAGTCCGTTCGAGGTGCAAATGTCTTTTTGATCCAATCTACTTTCCCTCCTGCTGACAACATCATGGAGTTGCTCCTGATGATCGACGCTGCTCGAAGGGCGAGTGCTCAATATGTGACTATAGTCGTTCCATATTACGGGTATGCTCGTCAGGACAGAAAGGACAAACCAAGAGTTTCGATAGCAGCCAAGATGGTGGCCAATTTACTTTCTGCATCAGGTGCCGATCGCATCATGACATGCGACCTGCATGCCGGACAGATTCAGGGATTTTTTGATATGCCAGTGGATCACCTGAATGGAACCTACATTTTCATTCCATATCTCGAAAGTTTGAAACTGGAAAACATGGTTTTTGCTTCTCCTGATGTAGGGGGTACCGCCAGAACACGCGAGTTTGCTAAGTTTTTCGAAGCGGAAATGGTCGTTTGCGACAAGCATAGAAAGCGTGCGAATGAGATTGCTTCTATGCAAGTAATTGGAGATGTAGAAGGGAAAGACATTGTGCTTGTGGATGATTTGATAGACACAGCTGGCACATTGAGCAAAGCTGCTGGAATTCTAAAAGAAAAAGGCGCAACATCTGTTCGAGCAGTTTGCACGCATCCAGTGTTATCCGGAAATGCCTACGAAAACATTGCCAACTCAGAACTTGAGGAATTGATCGTCACTGATACGATTCCTTTAAAACAACAGAGTAATAAAATAAAAGTTTTGACCGTGGCGGACGTATTTGCGAAAGCGATACACAAAGTTCAGGATCACGAGTCTATTAGTTCACTATTTGTATCGTAATCAATTTTTAAAATCAATAATAAATTATGAAAACTGTTGAGGTTATAGGGTATAAAAGAGCAAATCTCGGCAAAGCAGAATCCAAGCGTTTACGCGAAGAAGGCTTTGTTCCCTGTGTAATGTATGGTGGTGAGGAGCAAATCCACTTCTATTCACCTGCGATTTTGTTTCGTGATGTGGTGTATACTGCAGATGCGCATTTTGTGGAATTAAATATCGAAGGAGATATTCACAGAACTATCCTACAGGATATTCAGTTTCACCCGGTGAGTGACGCGCTTGTTCATTTGGATTTTCTTGAAATATTTAAAGGTACTGTGGTGAAAATGACCATTCCTGTTCACTTGGAAGGACAGGCACCAGGTGTCCAGCAAGGGGGTAAGGTGTTGAAGAAAGTGAAGTATTTGACTATAAAAGGATTGCCCAAAAATATGCCTGATTACATCAAGGCGGACATCTCCAACCTTGGATTGGGAGAGACTATCAAAGTACGTGACATTGAAGCTGGAGATTATGAAATCCTAAATCCAGAGCGAATTACTTTAGCAACCCTTGAAGTACCTAGAGTACTTAAAGTTGTAGAAGAAGATGAGGAAGGAGCTGAAGGAGAAGAGGGAGTTGAAGGAGAAGAAGGAACTGGAGAAGGAGCAGCAGAAGGATCTGAAACCCCGAAAGAAGGCGGTGACGCTGGAGGTAAAGGATAAAAACGAGTTTAGGTTTCAGATTGACGAATCAAAGATTTGGAATCTTGTAGAATTTAGACCCTCGCCGTATGGTGAGGGTTTTTTTGTGCCGTTACGCATATTTGAGGATGTGGCCTTTGCTTGCTATTTCAAGGCGAGGATAAAGTAAAGCACTAAGCAAAGCACCAAGCCGATCAAAACAATCACTGCAATTCGATTTATCCATCCCCCCTTCTGTCTTCCTTTGTATTCAGACTGAAAGGATTCAAAATCTCTACGATTCCGAATTTGTCCCTGACGGAAAAGACCCCTACGTATTCTAAAATCACGTTTTGTCATGGCTTTCCAATAATGTTCTCAAATTACCCAACAACCGATAAATCCTCATCTTCACAGCGCTCTCCCCTATTTCTAGCAATTCGCTGATCTCTCGGAAATTATAATTTTCAAAGTACTTCAATTCAAGTATACGAAGATCTTTTTCCGGTAGTTCATCCAAAATGGCAATAAGTTCCTCTTGATAATCAAGATCGATCAATTCAATTTCCGCATCCAAACAACTCAATTTTTCAGCATCAATAACATAGACGGGTTTCCGATCCCTAAAGTGTTTCTTAAGTTCGTTTCCGGCAATCTTAAACAGCCAAGCACCAAAAGGCTTTCCTTGCCATTGGTACCTCTTAAGATTGTCAAGCGATTTGTAGAATGTAGCGGAGCACAAATCCTGTGCAAGAGCCTCATCATCCGTACGTCGAAGAAAGTAGCGGAATAAGGGATCAAAATATTTATTATAGAGTGGCTCGAAATGACGAATGTCCTTTTTGGACTTCTCAATCCAAATTTTTTCTTGTTCAAGACTATTCGGCCGATTTGCCATAAAGTTGGCTTTCGACTTAATAATCCAAAACCCTGCCATAGTCACATTGTGACTTTTTACTCACTCGTGGATTGTTAGGATATAATTATGAGAATCAAGAAAAACAGATCAGAAGTTACAGTCTCAGCGGGATCAATGGCCGATATCGCTTTTTTATTGTTAATATTTTTTCTGGTAGCCACCACCCTTTCCAAAGACAAAGGACTTATGATTCAGCTGCCTCCAGACATGCCGCCTACAAAGACTCGAATAATCGATCGGAATCTTTTCAAAATACATATTAATTCAGCAAATAAGTTTCTTATAGAAAATGAAGTCAGGACAAACCTCGAAGGGCTAGTGGATGAAATGAAAGAATTTGTTTTGAACCCTTCAAATAGTTCATCATTAGCCGAAAATCCTGAAAAAGCAATTATCTCAATCAAAACGCAACGTGGGACAACCTATTCCTATTTCATAGAAATATTGGATCTGGTAAAGGAAGCCTATTATCAGATGTATGGAGAAAAACTAGGGATCACATCAGACCAATTCCGGGCACTCGATAGAGACAATCCGACTGAAATGGAAATGTATCAATTTGCTCGTTCTGGACTGCCAATGAACATTTCGATTGCTGAGCCAAATAAAAAATAGAGATATGAATTTCAGAAAGAAGACAATTGCCAAATCAGAGATTTCTACAGCCTCCATGCCGGATATTGTCTTTCTTTTGCTCTTCTTTTTTATGGTATCTGCGACTATGAAAAAGCAAGACGATCAGGTGAAACTCAAAACCCCAGAGGCACATGCCCTCACCGAGGTACAAAAACAATTCCTGATCAAAGAACTACATGTAGGCAAGCCAAAGAATTCCTCCCTTGGTATTGGGTACAAGATATCTGCTGAAAACAAAATGATTCAACTGTCAGAAATCGGGCATTGGGTTGAGACCCAACGAGCTACTTTAGATGAGACTTATAAAGATCAAATGATTGTTTTATTGAGGGCTGACGAAAATGTGGACATGGGATTTATCACGGACATTCAGCAGGAACTCAGAAAATACAAGGCAAGAAAAATTCTGTACAGAACCCTTGAGAAATAGCAGATTATCATCAATGCGATAAGGACAACTAAATCAAAATAAGGTATCTAATTAATCAAAGGCAATTCGCTTTCCATCGAGTGTTAACCGATAATGTAAATCCCCTTTAATTAGAAGAAACTCACCATATTCTCCATTTTTTATGCTGGAGTCGACACCATAAACCAATCCATCGTAGAGCTCAACTATTTGACTCTGAGATGTATGCCCAACT
>JAAEPI010001134.1 GCA_024232835.1 Cytophagales bacterium | reverse complement strand
TTGGTTCACGACCTAGCCACGTTAATAACACGTGAACGAAAGCATACATGGCTTTAACATCGCCATTGGGGTAGGAGACGCCCAGAAAAACAACGTCGTCTGGGGTGAATAACAACGTCGCCTGGGGTCTGGCTGTTCAGCGATTTCGAGAAGACGCCCAGAAAATATACATGTAAAGCCGGAAATGAGATGGCGAGATGCTGAAAGCGCGTGATTGCAGATTGATAAGATCTGGATTTCGTTTGTGTTTTGAAACTTTACCGGGGAAACTGTGACATTAGAAATATTTTTAGCAACAACTTAGAGAAAACTGCTGACTCAGTGGCGCCATCCAAAATTTTATCATTTTCTTATTTTCTTATCAAACATTCCAATTTCTGCGTAAATACGCTGACTGAGTGGAAGCAACTTTGTCTGAGTTCTCTAGTGTCTAAAGAAGCCCATGCCATCCAGGGCTCTCTTCTAACTTTCATTCCATCAATTCAATTTCTTTTACTTCTGTATATACTTTGTGAATAAAGTTTATTTAAGTTATTCCTTGGCACATAGCAGGCTCAGTCCACCAATAAGAACATTAACCCAGAGGCTATAAAATCTGTGCCTCTGTGGCGTGCATCAATCGCGTGTGAGTTGCGGCTAAATACAAAATCCACTACACTGTGCAGTCCTGGCAGTCGTCTAGGTAGACTTGCCTTTCCCTCAACCAACATCAGAATAAATGTCACGTGCTAACCTATGAATCAACATAGGGGGATAGAACTAAATCGTAGAAGAAACAAGCTTAGGGGTAAGATTCGATGAGCTTGATCACCTCACCAAGTCTTTTGCCAAGTCAATTAGGATTTGCTAGCCCCGAGCTTGCCTTTCTTCATACTGCTGTGGATTTGCTTTGGAGAATTCTTTTTTTGTTGTTTAGAAAAAGTAAATTGGATAATTGGTTAGTGTGCACAAATAAAGGGAGTGCATGATGGCTAGATGGATGAAAGTTCCATGGGATGGGAAATTGGATATTGACTTTGAGAGCACAAAGCACAAAGTAGATGGCCCAGAGATAGATTTCTTTGGGCAGTTGAGTTACCTCTTTCTGTCAAAATGGCTTGAATTCACAAATGAAAGAGGAAGGGCCAGGTGTGGCAATTGGTCAGATGTCACCAAAGAAGAGCTCGCTGGTTACATATCGATCTTATTGCACATGTCCTTAAAGAAGCTGCCAGAGGTATGATTTTGTACAGCAATTCTGTATTTGCTATTGTACAAAAAGGCAACAGATATGTTTTAGCTTAAGATGTATTGGTTTGACAAAGAGTTCCGCTCACAAATAGTGAGAGAAACCATGACCTTTCGAAGATTTCAACAAATTGAAAACTACGGCTGTATGTATAGCGAAAAGCTGGCCAAGTCAACAGGGGAATCAGATCCTAAGTCTAAGAATTATGACCCAAATCACAAAGTAACACCCTGT
>JAAEPI010001133.1 GCA_024232835.1 Cytophagales bacterium | reverse complement strand
GTCATTCTGAATGTAGCGAAGCGGAATGAAGAATCTAACCTGAGATTAGCTGGTAAATTATTATTTGATTGAGGAGCACTTCCAGGTTTCGAACCATCCCATCTCTTCCCCTCCGATGGAAAAATGAAGTGGTATTCCTCGAATTATTGTGAATTTATATTATTTTTTTCTAGTAAACAATTAAGTTAAGCGTAGGAAGGTAAATTATAATGACAGTCGAAAAAATGGAATTTAAGACGGAAGTAAAACAGATCCTCGATTTAATGGTACACTCTCTCTATTCCCACAAAGAGATTTTTCTTAGAGAGCTTATCTCCAATGCGTCTGATGCTATCGACAAGGCGCATTTTGAGTCTTTGACAAACAAAGAGATTCTTGAAGATGAAAAGGATTGGAAGATTAAGATTATTGCGGACAAAGATGCCGGTACATTGACCGTTAGTGACAATGGAACTGGTTTGACTAAAGATGACGCGATTAAGGAACTTGGGACGATTGCTCATTCGGGCACAAAGGAATTTCTTGCTGCTTTGAAAAGTAAGGAGGTAAAGGATAATCCGGAACTGATTGGTCAATTTGGTGTCGGATTTTATTCGACCTTTATGGTTGCTGACAAGGTAACCGTTATTTCAAGAAAGGCAGGGGTGAACGACCAAAAAGGCATTAAGTGGGAATCCGGAGCAGACGGTTCCTTTACTGTGGAGGATGTGGAAAAAGAAAATAAAGGTACTGACGTAATCCTGCACCTTAAGGAAGATGAAAAGAATTATCTCGAAGAGTGGGAGATCAAGAGTACCGTCAAGAAGTATTCCGACTTTATCGAGCATCCGGTCGTAATGGATGTTGAACGGGAGGAGGAGAGTAAATTAGATAAAACCAAAAAAGTTAAAGTAAAGGAAGAAGAGACTCTGAATTCGAGAAAGGCGATCTGGCTTAAGAATAAATCAGATATAACTGAAGCCGAGTATAATGAATTTTACAAACATGTCTCTCATGATTTTACAGATCCGGCAAAGGTGCTCCATTATAAAGCAGAGGGCGCTTCAGAGTTTACATCGCTTCTTTACATTCCATCAATGAGGCCTGTTGATATCTACTATAAAGAGTACAAGGTTGGCCCAACCCTTTATGTCAAGAGGGTGAAAATAATTGATCATTGCGAAGAGTTGATACCACCATACCTGAGATTCGTAAAGGGAGTGGTGGACTCCTCAGATTTGCCATTAAATGTTTCAAGAGAAATACTGCAAAACAACAGACAGATCGACGTTATAAAAAATAGTATCACGAAAAAAGTGCTTGGTACTTTAAGTGAGATGAAAGAGAAAGAATTTGATACGTACCTGAAATTCTATAAGGAATTCAGCAGGATACTGAAAGAAGGTGTCCATATGGATTTTGATAGAAGGGAGGCTATTGGAGAGCTTCTTCTTTTCCCTTCCACAAAAACGGAAAAGGACAAATACCGATCTATTCCGGAATACGTTAATGACATGAAGGAGGGGCAGGAAGAGATTTATTACATTACCGGCTCTTCACTGAATGAAACATTAGAATCACCCTACCTTGAGGCGTTTAAGGAAAAGGATTACGAGGTACTTATTATGCTTGAAGATATTGATGATGTCATTATGAGCAGTTTTGAGTACAAGGGGAAGAAGTTCAAATCTGCTATTAAGGGTGATGTTACTCTGGATAAATCGGAAAAGGAGGAGAAGGAAAAAGCAGGAAAAAAATATAGAAAACTCCTGGATCTTATACAGGACCGACTTGATGACGTAAAAGAAGTCAGACTTTCCGGAAGATTAAAAGATTCCGCATGCTGCCTTGTTGGTGATGAGGGAGAGATGGATCTCCAGATGGAGAATCTCTTAAAATCTATGGGACAGCCGGTACCGGAAAGAAAAAGAATTCTCGAAATCAATCCATCACATGCGATCTTTGAAGCTATGAACAGAATATTTGAAGAAGACAGGAAGAGTAAAGTCCTTGCGGATTATACGGACCTCCTTTATAACCAGGCGTTGTTACTTGAAGGGTCAAAACCAAAAGACTCTACCGCCTTTGCAAAAGCTATTTCGAGGCTTATGGTAGAAAACGTTCAGCATGTAAAGAACTGAGTGTATTAGAGGCTAAACAATTTTATCTGGATGGTGAGGAAAAGGATGTATGCATGTAGAAATGGTTACCCGTTCCCTCCAAAATGTGCGCCACCCGTCCGTGCGCAATGTGATTGAATCAAGGGAAAATATGGAGTGCATCATCCGTGATGATGCGTATTTAAGCAGTAACACGGTTACTGCACT
>JAAEPI010001132.1 GCA_024232835.1 Cytophagales bacterium | reverse complement strand
TCCGAAGTTTCAGAAACTTCGGAAGTCTCGAATACTCAGATATTTAAGTTAAATGGCATTAACCAAATCACCAAATTCCTATCAGGAAATAATAACTTATGCCTGAAACAATCATTGATCAAACAATTGACTTTTATAATGAGCTCTTTGACTATATTTTTTCCCAACCATTTCTGCCCAAGATTAAAGAACGTTTGAAACGCAATGCTGTCAAGCGTCAGGTTGAGGAAGCTGCTGACGCTGCTTCTCAGTCGCTCACACGCTTTTTTCTGAATCAGCAAGTTTCTGAACCACAAGTTGCCGACATTTTTTCAGGTTTTTCAAGGCTTAAAGATTTGCTTAAGCTTGAAGATATCGCCAATCCAAATGACACTCCCGAATCAGTAGTTGAATTACTGCTGGTGCAAATACCGTGCCCGGAAGGCGTTCAATGCAGTGGTAATGACGCTGTTTATCGTGTGGCGCTTCATTCGGTTGTGCAGGTTCTCATGCAGATTGGCTCAGTAATGGCGGAATGGGAAAAAGTTAATTTTTCAACCACTTTTGAACTCCCCCAACGTGTGGTTAACAGGTTGAATGCAATCAGTAAACAGCTTGATGCGATAGGTAAAGCTGGCCAGGATGCGGCTGATTACAATTATGAGATTACGTACCGCGATTACTTGCTCCAGCGTTTTAATCGGGTTGAAGCAGGCACGGTTCGAATGACCACGAATATGGATGTAGATCTCCGGGAGCTTTTTGTAATGCCAAGAGTTCATGTGCGCCCGGCTCTGAAAAAAGATGAATGTGATTTGTTGGCATCTGAATGCGATCTGATGGATTTGACCCAGGCTCGAAGAATTTTTAAGAGTATATTGGGATTTGATCACAAGGATAATCCGGAAAAAAAGGAAGACGATAGTATTACCGCCTTTGATCAGGTATTGAAATATCCCCGCAATGTGATTATCGGCGCACCCGGCAGTGGCAAGTCAACTTTCCTGGAATGGCTCCAAATTATGCTTGCTTCTGTTGAACAGGAACTTATCATGGGTGATCAGCAGGCTATTCCCCTGTTATTGCGTGTTCGGCAGATGGACATTCAGAAACTTCCTGCCAATGGTGCTGAAATGATCGGACTGGCTACAGCAAGCAATGACTGGGCTGCGCTTATGCCTTATTCTTGGCTGGAACGGCAGATGCAGGAAGGTCGGGTGTTTATTATGTTGGATGGGCTTGATGAAACAGAACCGGATATGCGTGACAAGTTTGTGATTCCCTGGTTTTATGATCTGTTCCAGAAATATCCGGATTGCCACTATCTTATATCTTCACGTCCAGCCGGGTATCCTTTTGGTATGTTGTTGCCACTGCAATTCACCGAATGCGATCTGCTTGATTTCAATAATGATGATATTGCTGAATATACGTGTCATTGGTGTACTGCTGTGCGTTTGGCGCAAAATGAACTGGAAGCAGAAGCTCGGAAAGAGGGGAAGACCGATGGAGAGCAAATCTTTGAGGGATTTAAGAACCATCCATACATTTGCAATCTTGCCCGAAATCCACTGATGCTTTCTGCTATCTGTCTTGTCAACTATTTTGAAGGAAGCAAACTTCCTGAAGATCGCGCTCTGCTTTACAAGCTCTGTGTTGAAGGTTTGTTGCATAATTGGGATCAACGCAGAGGCATTCACTCACCTTTCAGACTGGATGAGAAACTGCGAGCCTGTCGAGAAGTGGCTTTGGCAATGCAGGCTGAAGACAGCGCTGAAATTGAAACTGAAACAGTAGGAGATATTTTCAGCAAAGTTTTAAATGATTCTGCCCGTGCAAAAAATTTGTTGCAACACATTCGCCACAGAACAGGGTTGTTAATAGAACGTCGTGCTGGAATATTTGCATTTGCCCATCTGACCTTTCAGGAGTATCTGGCGGCATGTGCAGTCTATGAAGGTAATCAAATCGGCATCAATGCAGAACAATTGGTAAACGAACATGATGATGCTCGCTGGAAAGAAGTGATTGCCCTTTATTGTGGTATAGCTCCTGCTCCTATAGCATGTGCTGTGATTGAACAGCTTATAGCACATAATGATACAAAAGCATTGTCTTCAGTATTAGCGGATGCATATCTATCGGCTGGACAGGAGTTGTTTCAAGATCATGCATTCCGGCAAAAAGTACTGGAACGCATTGCTGTAGCACCAAACAATTATGCATTAAAATATTTTTCAAATGAAGAAGTGGCGCCAATTGCAAATCGTC
>JAAEPI010001131.1 GCA_024232835.1 Cytophagales bacterium | reverse complement strand
TGATGTTGCTCCCATAGTAATATCGTTTACAGCATCATGTTCGGCTACACCAGCACAAATCATCATGTTGGAAACATTATTTTCGGTTGCGAACATGGTATCAATAAAACTCTGTTTATGTTGGTCTCCTAAAAATTTATCGACAATATCTCGGAAAACTTCCCACTCAGCACCTACATCAATCATGTCCGGTTCATTTACTCGAATAAAATCAGTCAATCTGGTATGATAATGATATAATTTAAATCCTTTCATTGCCATTCCAATGATTAATTGAGAATATCCTTTCAATACCGTATCACAAAATCTGCCGTCGACCTCGGCTTTGTACGATGACCAGTCTTCGATTAAAGATGCACCTGGTTTTCCCCATTCAAATCGTACAGGAAATACAATGTCAAACCAGTCTCTTTTACCGTAGACATCAGCCATTCGTTTCGCAATTAAGAAACCATTTCGATCACGCGGGTGTCCTAATTGAATAATTGTTTGATAAGCAGCATCCTTTGTCGAGGATTCTAACATGGCTTCAATTTGATTTGCAAGTTCACGAAGTGAATGATTTCTAATCCAATTTCT
>JAAEPI010001130.1 GCA_024232835.1 Cytophagales bacterium | reverse complement strand
TCTGTTTATTGCAAATTGATAATTGGAGGCCAAAAGTAGTAAAGTATGGCCTTAGAGCCTAAGATAGGCTTCCCAATGATTTGTTAATGCTGATGTTTATTTAGACTTGATCTGACTGATAAGTCCGTTGACATCATCTAGCAATTTCTCTGCTTTCCCTTTAGTTTCATTGACCACTTTCTTCCCCTTCTTCTTTTCACTGTTCTCTTCCAACTCACCCCCCTCAACAAGCTCATTGGCCAACTCCTCCAATCTTTTCTTGTATTTGTCTATTTGGAACGAAAGCCGATCTCTCGTATTTGTTCCTTTGTCTGGTGCAAATAAAATTCCTACAATTGCGCCTGCAATTATTCCGAAAAGAAATGCGAAAAATGATCCTCCTGATCTTGACATGTCTGTACAATTTAAGTTACCTATTTGTTATCAATCAACCCTCTGCCAGTCTTTTTAATAATACTCTCCGAAGTTAATTGGTTTGCCAATACATCCAAAATACCATTGACAAATTGTTTGCTTTTGGGTGTGCTATATTGTTTACATACTTCAATGTATTCATTGATTGTAACTTTCACAGGAATACTTCGACAATAAATCATTTCAACCAAAGCCATTTTTAGAATTATTCCATCGGTCATTGCCAGACGAGAAACATCCCAATTTTTGGTTCTCTGACTAATTAGTCCTTCCAAATATTCATCTTCTTTAATGGTAGCATCGTAAATGGTTTCAAAAAATTCAAAATCCTCTTCTTCATTTAGGCTTATAGATTTTAACTCGAAGGGTTCTTCCAATTCCGACTCATATCCTTGTACTGTCTTGGTCAGCATGCTTTTAATTATCATCCCATTCTCTGACCAACGCACATCCTCTTGCTCCCAATGCTCGATCATGAATTCGTTTTTGAATATTATTTTTTTATAAAAATGTACCAATACGTCAATGTGTTCCTGTGGAGTTGGGAACTCGATTTGCTGATAGTTAGCGATGACTTCTTCTGTTTTGATGATATCCTTATACCATAACTTCAGATGGTTGCTGTTTTCCTGCCAGCTTAGCTTTTTAGAAGTAATTTGTTTTTGCAGAGGTTGGAACGAATTCAATGCATTTATTACCGGATTTGTTATGAAATGATGTCTCCAAACTTCATTATTGGAAATTCTAGAGGCGTCTTTTTTCTCCTTATCCAATAATTCAAGGTGCTGAAACTCGCCTGGGAGCATTAGGAATTTGTAATACACGTCCTGGAGATCATGCGTACCATCCAGCATCTGTTTTTTAACTCGTGAGATTTCAGACTTAACTTGTGAATAATAGGAATCGATGGCCTTTGACACTTCGTCAAAAACTTGGTCTGCGATACCTGCAGACGCTTCAACCTTTTTAAGCAATAAATTTTGATCGTAGAGAGAAAGTGCTTGCTTACGATACGTGTCGATTTCCTCTGTATCAGAAAGGTCGTGCACGTCAGCTGTGGGAGTAAAGGTTTGCTCCAGCCCATCACGTACTACAGCGATCAGCGACGCTTTGGTCGTATAAAAGCTGTAAAGAGCCTGCATGGCTTTGATTCGAAGAATTCGACGATTGAGCATACCCTAATTTAAAAGAACGTTTTATTGTAAAATATCAACTAACAAAACTCAAGTAGCTAAAATACTTAGCTTATCAACTAACACCCGAGCTTTACTTTTCCTATTGCCTCGATTCTATTCAAAGCAATTTTCAATGCAGCAGAATGAGTGGTTACATTTTTCTCCTCAGCATGGCTTATTACATTCATGCAAATGTTGAATATCTCCTCAGTTTGCTCGTAAACCTTGTCACGATTATAATTCCCTGTCATCTCATAGAACACATTGATAATCCCTCCTGAATTGATTAAGAAATCGGGTGCATAGAGAATGCCTCTATCCTTGAGCATTTCACCGTGCACATCTTCATTATCCAACTGATTGTTAGCTGCTCCGGCAACAATGTCGCAGGAGAGCTGTGGTATCGTATCATCATTGAGTGTAGCACCAAGTGCACAAGGCGCATAAATGTCCATTTCCTGATCATACACAGAATCAACCACTTTCACTTTATGCTTGGCGGTTACAGCTGCGATTTTATCTTCACACATGTCATTGATCAAAACCTCTGCTCCCTCCTCGATCAAGTGGTCAATAAGATAGCTACCCACATGCCCTACACCCTGAACCAACACCTTTTTCCCTTTCAATGACTCTGAACCATACGCCTTTTTTGCTGATGCTTTCATACCTACATATACACCATAAGCTGTCACAGGACTTGGATCACCAGATCCACCTATGCTTTCTGGTATTCCAGTGACAAAAGGTGTTTCCATATGAACGTACTCCATGTCACGAGTACTCATATTCACATCTTCTGCGGTCCAATATTTTCCATTGAGGCTGTTTATGAATTTCCCAAAGCGGCGAAGCAGCGCCTCGCTTTTAATCTTTCTGACATCACCAATTATAACAGCCTTCCCACCACCGATGTTGAGGCCAGCAATTGCTGATTTGAAGGTCATCCCTCGAGAGAGTCGAAGCACGTCTTTAACTGCTTCTTCTTCGGTGGCATAATTCCACATTCGAGTGCCACCCATTGCAGGTCCAAGTACGGTGTTGTGAATTCCAACTATGGCTTTAAGTCCGGTGGCCTTATCGTGGCAAAATACCAGCTGTTCATGATCCATGTTTGACATGGAATCGAAAAGAGTAGAGGTTTGGGGAACTGTTTGGGTCTCTAGCATCGTATAGTTATTTAGTACCTTGCGACCTTCTGCCGACTGAGCCACAAAATTAGCTTTTTTAGAGAAAAAACCATCGTAAACTTCAAACGTTAATTCAGCGCGTGAAAGAACTGAAACACATTAATAAGTACCTGATAAAATATAAATGGCATTTGATTCTTGGCACGCTGTTTATCATCATCGCCAATTTGCTGGGGATCGTGCCAGCAGTTGCTGTGAGGTATGCTATTGAGGCCGTTCAAGAAAACTTTGATTCCCTGCAAAATGTGACTGGAGCCAATTTTGAAACCACCGCGCATTCTGACTTTTCTTCATCCATTTTCCTACTTGCAGTCTTGATTATATCCACTGCCCTGCTGAGAGGAGTGTTTATGTTTTTTATGCGCCAGACCATCATTGTGATGTCTAGGCATATCGAATACGATTTAAAAAATGAAATTTTCAATCATTATCAAGAGCTTCCGCTCTCTTTCTACCGAAGGAATAGAACAGGTGATTTAATGGCTAGAATTTCTGAGGATGTGAGTATGGTGCGCATGTATATTGGGCCAGCAATCATGTACGGCATTACTATGATTACCCTTTTCCTAATGGTGATCCCTTATATGTTTTATATTAATCCAACCCTCACGCTTTACTCGCTTCTTCCGCTTCCAATTTTGTCCTTGAGTATCTACTTTGTGAGTGATAAAATCAACAAACGCTCAACCGAGATCCAGACGAGTTTATCTGGGCTCTCCACATTTGTGCAAGAAGCTTTTTCGGGAATTCGGGTAATCAAGTCATTTGCCCGAGAAGAGCAAATGGCAGGTGAGTTTGACAATGCGAGCAATGATTATAAAAACAAGTCTCTTGGATTGGCTAAGATTCAAGCGTACTTCTTTCCTCTAGTCATGGGTCTGATTGGTTTGAGCGTAATACTTACTGTCTATGTAGGGTCACTGCAAGTCATGCAAGGGAATCTCACAACAGGACACATTGCTGAGTTTATTATTTATGTAAATATGCTTACCTGGCCAGTAACATCACTTGGCTGGATCACAAGCATTGTCCAGCGAGCTGCCGCTTCTCAAAAGCGAATAAATGAATTCTTAACAATTGAAAACGATATTGTGTCTACCAGAAATTTGGAGCGAGAAATTGAGGGAAAACTCGTATTTGATAAGGTGGATTTCGTCTATCCGGATTCAGGTATTCACGCGCTGACGGGTGTCTCTTTTGAAGTTAATGCTGGAGAATCCATTGCTGTGATTGGTACAACTGGCTCAGGAAAATCTACAATTGCCAATCTGATATGCCGAATGTATGATGTCAAAGGAGGTGCGATAACTATTGATGAGCATCCCGTACAGCATTATTCTATTTCGGCGATTAGAAGGCAAATTGGGTATGTGCCTCAGGATGTATTTTTATTTTCGGACACAATCGAAAACAATATTTCGTTTGGGAATAACATGATGAATCAGGAAGAGATTATTCAAGCGGCACGTGATGCTGATTTATATGAGAATATTCAGCAACTACCCGAGGGCTTCAAGACTCGAGTTGGAGAACGTGGGATTACGCTCTCCGGCGGCCAAAAACAGCGGGTGTCTATAGCCAGAGCAGTGGCTAGGAAACCGAAGATTTTAATTCTGGATGATGCCCTCTCAGCCGTGGATACCAAAACTGAAAACGCAATATTGAATGCCATGGCCCGAATCATGAAGGGACGAACTTCAGTGATTATTTCTCATCGCATCTCTTCTGCCAAACTAGCGGATAAGATTATCGTATTGGATGATGGCAAACTTGTGGAAGAAGGAACACATTCATCACTTCTTAAAGCTGGAGGTGTTTACAGGGATCTACACGAAAAACAATTGGCTGGAGAAGAAGCGGTGGCTTAAAGAGGCTGTTTCGCTTGCACGGAATATATACCCGTGGATTTGCTATTTTTGATCTATGATATTCGTGGAAAATTATGAGCGTGAAATTAAAGACCTTTGTGATCAGCACAATGTGGAAAAACTGTACCTATTTGGTTCAGCTCAACTGATTCAATGAATGAATCCAGTGATGTTGACTTTTTGGTTAAATTCCGTCCCTTCGGCGTAGCTCAATACTTCAACAATTACATGGATTTGAAATTGAAATTTGAAGCTCTTTTTCAAAGGGACGTTGATTTGCTAGAGGAACAAACTTTATCAAATCCATTCTTGATAAAAAGCATAAACAAGTCGAAGGCACTAATCTATGGATGATCGTTTCGATCAGTGGCTGTTCGATGTGCTGCAAGCCATTGAATAAATTAACTCCTTTTTTAATGGTGAGGAAAGAAATTTCCTTGCTTACAAATCTGACATGAAGCTAAAGCGTGCAATTGAGCGGGAATTGGAGATTATTGGAGAAGCGATCAATCGAATCATCAAAAAAGAACCTTCAATGATAGATAGAATTGAAGATGCTCAAAACATTGTAGGTTTGAGAAATCAGGTTATTCATGCCTATGATAATGTTTCAGATGAAAATATTTGGGCAATAGTTATTAATCATTTACCTCAATTGAAGAAAGATGTTTCTGGTCTGCTTAAGGATAAATTTTGACTAAAATCTCGCTACCAATAATCCTTTCTTACCCTCTCTTCATTTCTGTTCAGCGATTTTTTAATTTTTCCATTCTGATAATTCATTTCTTTGATCAGCTGTTTTCTTTCTGGGCTTAGCCTTTTGGAACGCCGTGCATTGTAATTCCTGCTGTATGGGTTGGGTACTTGCGCTACATTAGTTCTCTTTACAAGCTGGAGGGCTAACACCCAATATCTGATCCTATGAGCTATTAGTTAAAAGTGACCCGTCCTGAAATAGCATGACAAAGAAACAAACAAAACGAATTCTCAGAATAGTATTTATTATTGGATCCATATCTTCCCTGTTCTTCGTGCCATGGTTACTGGTCAAGGCATGGATACTTCCGCTACCGGATACGATTCAGGAACAGGTAGATGAAGCCATTGAACATGGGTTTGATGGTATGATCGCCTATGTGGATCAGGCCGATCAACCACCACAGTATTTTGCTTCCGGTTGGCATGATCGAGAATCTAAGATACCTGCCAAACCTAAGGCACTATTTAAAATTGCCAGCATTAGTAAATTATATGATGCTGTGGCTGTCACCAAATTGGTAAGTGATGGACGGCTTTCTCTTGACAAAACAATCGCTGATTATTTGCCGGAACTTGTGGGAAAAATCGAAAATTCAGACAAAATCACTTTGAGGTTGATGATACAGCATAGAAGTGGCATTCCCAATTTTACGGACGCTCCGAATTTTTGGGCCGCTCCAACAGAGACTTATGACGAAAGTCTTGAATTGATACTGGACATGCCTGCCAACTTTGAGCCCAACGAAAACTATGAATACTGTAACACGAATTACTTGTTGCTCAATAGAATTATGGATAATACTCTGGGCTATGAGAACTTCCGATTCATTCAAAAAGAAATTCTAATGCCACTAAATCTGAACAGCACTTTCGGTTCACTAAGTGAAGTGAAGATGGACGATGTGATGAGTGGCTATCATGTTGGACATCCCTACGATTTAAAGGCAGACGAACATGGCATGTTGGCCTCAGCGGAGGATCTGAGTACCTTCTTGAGGGCCTTAAACGATGGCTCTTTGTTTGAAGAAGGAGAACAGGAAATATATGCTTCCATTTATGAGTATGAACATGCAGGTTGGGTTCCGGGATACCAAAGTTTTGCGAAATATCACAAAGACCTTGATGCTGTTGTTATTGAGTTCTACAGCACTACTGATCCTAAACTTATCATGTGGAATTTATCAGAAATAACAAATGATCGAATTGCTAAAATACTGAAAAAGCAAAAAAGTTCATAATAATATACTGTTGGTATTAAAACGCCTTTTGTACTTACTTCTAAGAAATCCTAAAACCTTCCAAATCGAAAAGAAATCATAATCGCACCTCCCGACAGCTCTGAGTCCTTCACATTGTCCAACTCCGTACCCGTGATGTATCGGTAGCTCATGCCTGCTGCCAATCGGAAGTATTCGGTAATGTTGAACTCTAGCTGTGCTGCTGGTTCGACTACCATGAATGCTGATTGTTCAATAATGAATTCTGCATCATTCGGGCTATTGGGGAAGAAGTCCTTATCTGAAACCTGAATGGATCCTGCCCCAAAAAAGACTGGGAAAGTCAGGTGAATCACCTCTTTAGAACCAATCATTCCACCTACAATGATGCCAGCATATCCGCCGTGCAGATTGAGCGGTTTGTCCACCCCATCAACATTCCCATCAAAATCAATATTGGTTGCGATTCCATAGCCCCCTACACCTAACAAATATTTTCTATCAATCAACACACCACCGTAGGCGCCAGCAATCAATCCTCGTTCATCCTTAAGTTCGGATATCTTCAGGTCTGCTCCACCAAAACCATTCAGCTCGCTTCCTTTGCCAAGCAATGACTTGACTTCTTCATTTTTTGGATCATGCGTGTCTACATATCGCTGACCAGAGGCCAGGAAAGATCCAATGAGAAATACGGTGGTGATGATACTCTTCATATAGAACAGGGTCAGAAAATGTATTTAATTGAAAATCCAGCATCCCAAAATCGACTCTTGGTGTATCTCATGCCAATGAAATTAAAGTAAGGCTTCACTTCAAATCCAATGGTCATTGGAACGCTCAAATATCTATACTCCACTCCCACTATGGCGTCCAAGCCAATTGCCAGATAACTCTTATCTTCAAATACAAACTCCAGCGGGGTATTACTAATGAGTACTTTGTTTAGATCATCAAATCGCTCGAATCCAATATGCCCACCAATCCCATAATAAAAAAAGAAACTTTCATCCTCAAAGGATACCTCCATGGGCTTGTGAAATTCATAAAGTGCAGTGAATTGGGTACCCTCATTTCGGCCTGACAGTATCATCTCGACCGCCTCTGTCTTCACCACATACTTCTTGTAAGTAATGCCTGAACTATGACCAAGTCGTACACCTGCGGCGCGCTCGTAATCCTGCCCAAAAAGGCATAGCGGCAGTAACAAAACTATAGATAGCAATATCTTTTGCATGGATAGATTAGCGGCGGTCTGTAAAAACGGCCGTCTCTTTTATTGAAATTATTACATCACCTTTTTCCGCATCGAGAGTCAGTTGGCTTTCAAATTCATTTGAATACCCAACCATTCCTGTGAGCGTGACGATTCCCTCTTCTTCATCAAAATCCCGACTCAAGGACATCATGCTATTTGGCACAATCATTTTATCTTCATCTCCTTTGATGCTTGCCTGGATGTAGGATGCTTGGTTCAATACCAAATTAATATCTGTAGATGTGCCCGTCAGACTTATCGCTTTAAATTTTGGATTGATTTGGCTTAACGAAATTTCACCAAAACTAAATTTGAGATTTACATTCTTGATTACACGCTCGGCTTGCAGGTCTGTGAATCTACCAACCCCCACCAATTCGTTTATATCGGTTGCAATGATTTTGTCATTTCTGGAATCCAATTTCACATAATGTGTATTGACTAAATTAATGTCAGAGGAGCTACTCCTAAAACTTAATGAACCTCCCTCATCGATTTGAATATCTGCACCTCGCATGGTGAACCGACCTCTGTGCACATAATCGAAGGAGCTTTTCCCAAAGGAATGCTCCAGGTCTAAGTGATCCTCAATGCCATTGGCTTTGAGATCTCCGTGCGCAAGTGTCACTTCTACATCTCCTGATAAAGAGGCCATATACACGTCTCCGTATTTATTGTTGATGCTCAGGTCTATGTTTTTCGGCATCCATATTGCATAATTCACCGTGAGCTTTTGGCTACCAAATAATGCCTTGGAATAATCTTCCACTCCTCCTATAATTTCTTTGAAACTGCCACCTCCTCTCTCAATATTCGTGTCTGCTGTGACCAGTTGGCCAATTTTGCGCATGCTCACATCCACACGATCCATTGTCTTATTTACTGCATCCTGGCTCCTTCCCTGAGCGATTACCAGTGCAGTAATCTTGACGGTACTTTCGTCCCATACGCGAATGATCACTTCCCCGTATTTATTAGATATCTCTATCTTATTCTCAGTAGTGACATCAAAGGACTCCTGAAAGTCCTTTTCCATTTTAACCTGTGCAAATCCCAACTGAGTCAGGATTATGGCACTACAGAATAATAGCGTTTTCATATGTCTCATCTTCCTCCTTAATTTCATCTAACATTTTTTGTAAAATCTCCATCTTCAACCGATAGTGGTTCATCATCGCCTCGATTACCTCCTCACTTGCAGCATCATCCTTCAGGTCTTGCTTTACCTCTGCAAACGCACGATCCATTTCATCCAAATCTGTGAGAATAGATTCGTCATCGGTGACATTCCTCACAAGTCGCGTCATATCATTAATCTGTGCTTTATAAAAAAGTTCCACTTCATCCCATTCACTTAATTGTTCAGGCTCTTCTGTCTGCCATAAATAACTTGCTCCCACAATACCGAGTAACATCGTGATTGAGGCCGCAACAGACCATATCCTTATTCTGCTCTTTGGAGTAGTCTCTTTTTTAAATTCCTCCCACCCTTTGTCAACATCAAAGGAGTGCTCAAACTTCTCAATGTTCTTTTCTATGTGATCTTTGAAATTATCCTGCATATCTCACTCCTTTCTCGTTTAAAATTTTCCTGATCCTTCCCTTTGCCTTGCAATACTGTGCTTTGGAGGCTGACTCGCTTATAGCTAGTATTTCTCCAATTTCCTTGTGGTCATATCCTTCAAATACATATAAACTCAAAACTGTCCGACACCCTTCTGGTATCAACCCTAATGTCTCCTTAATTTGATCCAGCTGATATCGCTGGTAATCAAAGTCATCAGGTTCATCAATTTCACCATCCCAGTTATCCTCTAGCTCATTGGCGACTAATCTCTTTTTTCTTAACGCGTTTATGCAATTATTTGTAACAATACGCTTGATCCAGGCACTGAAAAAACTGGTCTCTCTTAAAGTGGGTAGCTTTCTGAATACGTCGATAAACGACTCCTGCAAAATGTCCTGAGCATCCTCCTCACTTCCTAGTATTCTACAGCATATCGAATACATTGCGCCAGCATACAGCTTGTATATCTGTTCCTGAGCCTTTGCATCACCCTGCTGACACTTCTCAATCAAGTGCTTATGAATGTTGTGTTGATCGTTACTCACTTTTCGCTATTAATAGACAGCATGTCAGCCAAAAGGTTTCTTCTTTCTATAAATATCTGAAAAAATAAATCCGTTTCTAAATAATTGACTCTCTTTCTGCGAGAGTCCCTGCTGCGAAATCAACTCCTGGATCGGCAATAATCGAGTGGCTTCTAGATTAGATACCAATCTGAAAAATCCAACCATAAGGTTTGAAATCCATCTTTGTGTTTTATTTGAAACATGGAAGTCTGTGACAATTAACCCGCCATCCTCTTTCAATAATTGACAAATTCCGCCTAATACCCTTGTTAGATTTTTGGTGTCAAAACAATCTAAAAAGAAAGGACAAATGACCCAATCAAATTTCTTATCCACTGAGTGATTTTGGAAATCTGTATGAATAAAATGAGCCCTTCCTCTCTTCATGGCTCTCTTCATCATAGCTTCTGATTGCTCCAGATAAGTGATTTCGTATCCATCAGGCAACCAATCAATTATTTTTCCAGTTCCTCCACCAAGAATCAAAACAGTGCTCTTGGATTCAATCTCTCCCAAATGAAATTGTTGAGCCTCACGAAGGCTTTTTCCGAAAAATGATCTGGCTAATAGATCATAGAATGGCGCAATGAAGTTGAAATTTGATACGCTCATAACAACCAAAACAGTGGAAGCAGGAATACTGCATCGCCTACAGCGCGATAGCGACTATTTTTCCCAAAGTAATATGTGAACTTCCATAGACAAGAATTTATCCCTCCAGTCAAAAGAAGGAAAATCGCCAAATTCAGGGAGCCACCAATTTGGAATAAGGTGATTGCTCCAAGTAGAATCATCACAAAAGCTAATATGAGGATCACTGAAATTTTCTTTTCTCCAAGAGTAAGAACCATGGAAGTAAACCCTTCATCCTGATCTTGTTTTCGTTCGAACCATGAGAACAAAATCAAGTTTATAAAAGCCGTCAAAAGCAACAGAATAATTGACAACCAATGCCAGGATTCGATTGCTTCAAGCTTGGTAACCGGAACCAACGAAACTCCAATTGCATAGCCAAGGGCAATCTGAATTTCTTTGAAATCTGACCATCGCCTATATCGGGCAGCAACTAAATAGCCAACAGCAATTATTGCCAATATTCCGCCAGAAATAATCACATTTCTCGATAAAAGACTAGCCATCCATATTCCAGCTGTTAAGGCCAAGGCCGTAAGCAAAAGTAACACTTTGGTGTGCTGTTGATGGAACAGACGCCTTGGAGAAATTGGTTCAACTGCGGCACTTGAATCCAACAAATGATCAACTGAGTAAATTACCCAAACCGCTAATCCGAGTGCTGCGGCTTCTATCCATAAAACTGGCGTACCCAGCTCTTGAGATAAAAAATGCATAAAAACAATGGCTCCCACTGTTACGTCCAACGAGAGCCATGTAAATATTTTATACGCCCGGGCGATCATCCCCGACAAGTTATCAAGCTTGACTTAGTGCCTCCGCGCCTCCAACAATCTCAAGAATTTCCTTAGTAATAGCCGCTTGACGAGTTCTGTTGTAGGTCAGACGCAGATCCTTCAACATTTCATCTGCGTTCTCTGTTGCCTTATCCATGGCTGTCATCCGAGCCCCATGCTCTGAGGCATTGGATTCAAGCAGGGTCTTGTAAAATTGGATTTTCAAAGACTTAGGAGTGATTTCCGTGAAAATCTGTTCCTGATTTGGCTCGTATATGTAATCCGTTACTGAGGCTGATTCTTCAACTTCATTGTCTTGTTTTATAGGAAGAAACTGCTCGTTTTGAATAATCTGAGTTGCAACATTCTTAAATTCATTGTAGATGATTTCAACCTGATCGAACTCTTTGTTTTCAAATGCACTCATAACATACTCTGCCGATTCTCTTGCATTATCAAAATTCAACTTCTCAAAAACAGTTGAAAATTCTTCGATGATTGTGTAGTTACGCTTTTTGAAATACTCTAACGATCTCTTTCCCAATGGGAAAATAGTCACTTCCTGCCCAGCATATTTCTCAGCAATCAATGCTGCCGTATGCTTAAACACACCAGAATTAAATCCTCCACAAAGCCCTCTGTCAGAGCTTACGACCACAAGCAATACGTGCGCCATCTCTCTTTGTTCTGAGAAAGGTGATGATATATCCCCAGAATTACTGGATACATTGTTCACTATAGAAGTTAGTTTTTCAGCATACGGCCGCATTTGCATCATCCGCTCCTGCGCACGTCGCAGCTTGGCAGCAGCCACCATCTTCATTGCTTTGGTGATTTGCTGCGTCGATGTAACCGACGATATCCGATTCTTTACTTCCTTAAGATTTGCCATTTACCCTTCAGTATATCTTGTTGCCAAGTCCTTAGCCAGCTGCTCCAAAGTAGCAACTGTTTCATCGGACAGTTTGCCAGCTTTGAGTTCATCAAGCACCTCAGGATGTGATGCCTTCAAGGTTGAAATGTATTCTGTTTCGAATTCATTCACTTTGTTTTCAGGAACCTTATCAAGGAATCCTTTCGTACATGCAAAAATGATTGCAACCTGCTCCTCAACAGCAACTGGGGAATATTGTGGTTGCTTCAACATCTCCTGATTTCTTCTACCTCGATCAATAGTTTGCTTGGTAACTGCATCCAGGTCAGATCCGAATTTTGCAAAAGCCTCTAATTCTCTAAATTGAGCTTGATCCAGCTTCAACGTACCAGCTACCTTCTTCATTGATTTGATTTGAGCAGCTCCTCCAACTCGAGAAACAGAGATCCCCACGTTAATCGCAGGACGAATTCCTGAAAGGAAAAGATTAGTTTCCAAGAAAATCTGACCGTCCGTAATTGATATAACATTCGTTGGAATGTACGCCGTTACGTCACCTGCTTGGGTTTCAATAATTGGCAATGCGGTTAAAGAGCCTCCCCCTTTTATCTTCCCTTTAAGAGATGGAGGAATGTCATTCATCTGTGCCGCAATTGTATCGTCACTAATAACTTTTGCTGCTCTTTCTAGTAGTCTTGAATGAAGGTAAAACACATCTCCTGGATATGCCTCACGTCCTGGGGGTCGTCGAAGAAGAAGTGATACCTCACGATAAGAAACGGCTTGCTTGGAAAGATCATCATAAATTACCAAAGCCGGCCTTCCAGTATCTCTAAAAAATTCACCAATCGCTGCGCCAGAAAACGGAGCATAAAATTGCATTGGAGCCGGATCAGAAGCTGAAGCATTAACAATGACCGTGTATTCCATAGCTCCAGCTTGCTCAAGTGATGCTTGAATAGCCGCTACAGTAGATGCCTTTTGCCCAATTGCCACATAAATGCAATATACCGTCTCACCTCTATCGTGAAATTCTTTTTGATTGATTATTGTGTCAATAACAACAGCGGTTTTACCAGTCTGTCTGTCACCAATGATAAGCTCACGCTGACCTCTACCAATTGGAATCATTGAGTCAATGGCTTTTATGCCTGTTTGAAGCGGCTCACTCACCGGCTCACGGAAGATAACTCCTGGTGCTTTTCTGTCAATTGGCATTTCAAAAAGCTCCCCTTTTATTTGACCCTTGCCATCAATTGGTAGACCAAGTGTATCAACCACTCGTCCACACATTCCATTTCCAACATTGATCGATCCGATTTTTCCAGTTCTCTTGACAGTATCCCCTTCTTTCACGTGGCTTGAATCTCCAAGTAACACAACTCCAACATTGTCTTCTTCAAGGTTCAAAACCAGCGCATTCAATCCCCCCTCAAATTCCACAAGCTCACCGGCTTGTGCATTTGCGAGTCCGTAAATACGCGCCACTCCATCACCGACCTGAAGAACGGTTCCGATTTCTTCTAGTTCAGCCTCTGTCTTGAAGCTTGAGAGTTGCTCTCTCAAGATTGCTGAAACTTCGTCTGGTCTTACGTTTGCCATAATTATTCTTTAAGCCTTGGGCTCTAGTTTTTAGTGAATTTCGATTTGATCTCATTTAGGTGCGAGTTGATACTTTCGTCCAACTGTTTATCACCCATTTTTAATATATATCCTCCCAGTATTGTTTTATCAACGGTCTCATTTAGCACCGCCTCACTACCAGTCACATCTTTGACTATCTTTTGAAAAGATTCTCTAAGTTGATCATCGATTGGAAATGTTGTTGTCACTACAGCTTCCTGATAACCCATCTTTTCGTTGTACAATCGAACGAACTCGCTTGAGATTTCAGGTAGCAAATTTTCTCGGTTCTTTCTAGTAATGATGTCAAAAGCCGACATGGTCAGTTTGTTGGCCTTGCCATTAAAAATATCCTTTAGAATTTCTGCCTTTTTAAGGCGAGGAATAATTGGGCTTCTGAGCATGAGTAAAAACTCTCGATTCTCTTGACACAATGAAGAAAATCCATCCATATCCTCCTTCACCTGCTCCAATACTTTCGTCTCCCCTGCTAACTCTAGCAAAGGCCTGGCGTATCGGTTGGCTATTCTTCCTACGGACATTCTTAGTTAATTTTAGTGTCTTTGAGGAATCTGACCACCAAGTCTTTCTGAGCTTTATCCTCTTTGAGGTTCTCTCTTAATATTTTCTCAGCTATTTCTAGTGAAAGCGAAGACACGGTCTCCTTAATTTCTACCATGGCTGATTTTTTTTCTGTCTCAATCGCCGACTTGGCCTCTGTGATCATTTTCTCAGAAATCTTGGACGTCTCTGCCTTAGCATCATCTTTGATTTTATTAGCTACTGTAGTAGCGTCCTTCAGCATTTGATCTCGCTCGATACGAGCCTCATAAAGCAAATAATCATTGTCCATTTTTATTTGCTCCATCTCGTCTTTGGCTGCTTCTGCGGCACGCAATGCGTCTTCAATCTGGAATTCCCTCATTTTTAAGGCTCCAAGAATGGGCTTCCATACGAACTTCCTCAACACAAAAAGTAGGATGAGAAAAACAACTGCCTGCCAAAAAATAAGGCCAAATTCTGGGGTAACTAAACTCACGATCTTTTTAGTTTAAATTTTTTAAAACATAAGCCCTGATCTTGCTACCTAATGTAGTCAAGATCAGAGCTTGGAGGTTTTACGCTCCTTGTAATAGACCAATAACTGCTGCGAAAAGTGCAACCCCCTCAATAAGGGCCGCTGCAATAATCATAGCTGTCTGGATTTTGTTAGCTGCTTCTGGCTGTCTTGCGATACCCTCAGTTGCTCCCTTTCCGATCAAACCTATTCCAAGACCTGCTCCAATAACTGCTAGACCTGCTCCAATTGCTCCCATAATAATTAAATTATATAGTTAAAAAATAAAAATTCACTAATGATGCTCCTCCACTGCCTGACCAAAATACATAGCCGACAACAGAGTGAACACGTACGCCTGTAACAATGCCACAAATACCTCAAGCAAATTCATCAATGAGGCAAACAAGGCTCCAACAGCACCAACCACAACACTCTCCATCATGAAGCCCAATCCAATAATGCTCAGAATCAAAATATGCCCTGCCGTGATATTGGCAAACAATCGTATCATCAGTGCAAAAGGTTTGGTGAAAATTCCCAATATCTCTACAGGCAACAGAATCACATACAACAAAATTTTACCTGCCCAAGGCATTGAATTACCCAAAGGGTCAAGGATATGTAACCAATAGGTCTTCCCACCAGAAAAAACAGTTATAACAAGGACAATAACTGCAAGCACCATAGTGACTGCAATATTCCCTGTCAGGTTGGCTGCTGCAGGTAGTAAGCCCATCATATTCCCAAACCAGATAAAAAAGAATGCTGTTAACAGAAATGGAAGATACCTCTCGTGCTTCGGCCCAATATTATCCTTGGCAATGTCATCTCGCACAAAAACAATCAGAGGTTCAAAAAATGCCTGAATGCCTTTTGGTGCTTTACCTTCATTTTTCTTATATCCTTTGGCAACAGAAATGAAAACGAATACAATTAGAAAGGTATTCAAAAGCAAGAAAAATACATTTTTGGTAATGGAAAAATCCCAAACATGTCCACCGCTTTCTAGTTTAATATGCTCATGATCCATTTCATATCCACTATATGGAACAATTGCATGGTGCTCATCATAAAAATTGGCCGATGAGAATACTTCCATTCCCTTTTCTTCAGAGTACACAATCACAGGAAGGTGGACTGTAAGTCCATGATAAATTTCCCAGGAATGGCTATCACTAATGTGATGATTGATCGTTTCACTTGGGTTATATTCCTTACCCTCTTCACTTTCTTCTGCCAATGACATTATTGGTGTCAATAAAATCAAGGAAATAAGTGAACTGTTGATTTTCAAGTGATTAAATGCGGTTAATTTTTTCGTGATTTTCATGGGGAATAGTGCGCTCCTCAATTCCGCCGCAAGTTAGACAAAGCAGTGGCTATTTCAAAGATCATAAAGACGAAATAGAGGCTAACAAATTGGATAACTATTTCATCTGTTGATTCCTCAAAACGCAAGAGCAAATAGAAGATGAATGCAAGAGCAGAAAGGAGTCGAATAGTTATCTTCAGCACGTTCATTATGATACGTGATTCGTCTGTTGCTTTCTGATCTATACGAAGAAGAACAATAGTCTGTACAAGAAAGAAAACGAGCGTGATTTCAAAACTTTTATGGGTAGGAATTAGCCCTCCATAAAAATAATTCAGTAAATAAAGAACAGCTCCCAACATCAGGAGTATGAGCATTCTTTTCATTTCAATCTTACTAATAACAGTTTGATTGTTCCTGCCACAGCGATCACTGTCCCGACCAGAATCAATAATGGTTCAGTATTTAGATGTTGATCTAAGGCGTATCCTCCCCAGATAACGACAATACTGAAAATGACCAACTCAAAAGCCAGCCCATAGAACTTCAGATACGAACTAGAACCTTTGTCGGGATTATTGGACCTGGAGGAGTGGTTCGTCTTGGCCAATGTGAATTTCTTTACTCTTTACACCCATCTTACAACTACCATTGAAAGTTGCCCCTGATTCCACAAGCAACTTGTTTGTCACTATGTCTCCATCAATAACTGCTGACGCTTTTAGTACGAGAGTTTCTGAAATTTCTACTGTTCCACTCACGTGACCTGCAATTTCTGCATTCTGAGCATGCACATTGCCATCCACTTCTGACGACTGGCCAAAAGCTATTTTTGATTTACTCTTTATGTTACCTTTCAACTTACCCTCTACCCGTAAGTTGCCAAAGGTCTCCAAGTCGCCGGTTAGTGTTGTGCCTTTTCCAATAATGTTCGAATTACTTACTTCTTCTGCTGCCACTTTCTTTTCAGTTTTGTTAAACATACTTCTATCTTAAAATCCAACATACTCTTCGGGATTAACCGGATTGCTGTTGTGCCACAATTCAAAATGAAGGTGAGGGCCGTTAGTTAGCTCTCCGGAATTACCGATTATGGCAATTATTTCCCCTCCAGTCACAAAATTACCCACGTTTTTCAATATTTCCGAATTATGCTTGTAAATAGAGACCAATCCGGCTCGGTGTTGTATACCTATCACGTGCCCTCCATCCAGCGTCCAGGAGGCTAGAATCACAATACCATCAGCCACAGCTTTCACTGGTTCGTTCTCTACACCGACCAGATCTATTCCAAAATGCCCCTCTTTAGGATTGTAATTGTCTGACAGTCTTCCCTCCATTGGACTGAATAAGTAGATGGATCGAAACTCATTTGAAAAGGTGCGTCCTTCAAAAGAAACTTCCAGAAGTTCTGAATTTTCAAATTCTGCTCTGAATTGAGAATCTATTGGTTGAAGTTGTTCCTCCAATACTATTTCTGGCATTATTTCCGGAGAAGCCAAACTATCAATTTGATCACTATTAAGCCCCCCAGACAAGATTTTACTTATGTTTTCAATGTAAATGTCCCGACTTATTAATTTGTATTTTAGTGAGTCCATACCCAGACGCATTTCAATCAATTGATTTCTCGACTCTCGTTCCGAGTACCTCGGATCCAACCATTGTTGCAAAACACCTCGAATCAAAACAGTAGCCAAAGCAAGAGCTATAACGAAAACAACTAACCCAATAAGTATGACTCGGGCGTAATTGAACCCATAGGTATGCTTTTCTGCAAAATTCTCCTCATTTCGGATAATGAGTAGATATTTTGTGGTTAGCCAATTAGAGAAAGTCTTTTTTGCACTCAATTCTTAACTATTTGTGGCAAATATATTCAAAAGGATAGTTGGTATCTTTACAAGATTTAGAAACTATCAGTCGTTTAATAGTTATTCGAAAAAGACCCATCTAAGTGAAACTAAACCTACTTCTCATTTTTCTTACGTTTCTGGTAGCTCTGGGATGCGCGCCTAACCTAAGTAACCCAATTAACGGGGGATACCATGACATGACGGCTCACTACAATGCCTATTTTATCGCAAACGAACATATCAAGTCAATTGAAGCAACGCTTCACAATGGATATGAGTGGAATTATAACAAAGTGCTCCCAATCTATGCCCCTTTTGATTCAACGGATGCGGCAGCTCTTAAGGATCAAATTGAGGACTGTATAGAAAAATCGTCCATTGCGATTCAAAGACACCCAGGTTCTAATTGGGAATTCCCCAGTTATATTCTCGTTGGTAAGGCTCGATTCTATGGATTGGAATTTACTGACGCGGTGGAAGCATATAAGTATGTGAATACCAAAAGCGAAGACGATAACGTGCGCCATGAGGCACTGATAAATCTCATTCGAACATTCACTGCCAACAAAGAATTCAACAATGCAGTTGCGGTAGCTGACTATTTAGAGAAAGAGGAATTAGATGGAAAAAACAAACAGTACTTTTATCTAAGTCAAGCGTACCTTTATCAAGAACGGGAAAATCTTGATTTGATGGTACAAAACCTCGTGAAGGCAGAGGAAATTTTTACCAACAGTCGAGACAAAGCAAGAATCCAATTTATTATTGGGCAGGTATATCAGCAACTGGATTTTGGTGCATCCGCCTTTTCCTATTACAAAAAATCACTAAAAAATCAACCGTCCTATGAATTGTCTTTTTTCACAAAGTTGAACATGGCTCAGGTGACCCAGTTGTCTGAAGGAAAAGATATCAAGACGGTGAGAAAATACTTCAAGAAGCTATTGGTCGATCGAAAGAATTTTGAATACAATGACAAAATCTATTATGAATTAGGTCTCTTCGAACAGAAACATGGTAATCTAGATGACGCCATTGTGAACTACAAACAATCTGTAAAGGTGAGTAGTGGAAACAACAGACAAAAAGGACTATCCTATCTCAGTTTGGCTAAAATCTACTATGATTCACTGAAGAATTTCGAGATAGCCAAAAACTACTATGACAGTACAGTCACTACCTTGCCAAATGATGAAGACAACTATGCAGCAATAAAGACAAGGCAGGAAGTGCTTGAAGAATTCGTAAAGCACATTACCACGATTCGTGTTAACGACAGTTTAGTTTTTATTTCAAGATTGCCAAGCGACTCAATCCGATCTTTAGCAATTGCAAAGGTTACTCGGGATTCTTTACAACGAATAAAAGTAAACGAAAGAAAAGATCGATTGGCCAGGTCCAGATCACAGCATCAACGGTCAAACAGCCAAGATGAAGATGGTCTACTGATCAACACAGGCGATGCAGGCACATGGTATTTTGACAATTCAACAACGGTGAGTAGGGGCTTTAGCAATTTCAACCAAAAATGGAAAAACAGACCACTTGAAGATAATTGGAGACGATCTATAAAAAACGCTCCAATCAATATTGCCAGTGCAGTAAGTGAGGAACCTAAAGATGTTACGTCGAAAGTTAAACAGTCTGACGCTCCTGTTGGAGCATTTGATGATCAGGTCAAATCACTGATTGGTAACATCCCAAGAACAGATGAGCAGCGACAAAATTTAATGGATGGGGTTAAAGAAGCACTATATCACTTAGGGAACATTTATAACTTTAAACTCAAAGAAGAGCCCAATGCTATAACGACATTTCTTAGTCTACTCAGTCGTTTTCCAAAATCAGAATATGAGCCAGAAGTGCTTTATCAACTGTATTTGCTTCAGAAAAGTACTAATCCAGAGGGCTCCAACTTGGCATCGACAAGATTAACAAATCAATACCCCGAATCAATTTATGCTAGGCTTATCGCTAATCCAAACTATCGCGAGGAGAGTTTTGCAGCCACTATTCAATTGCAGGAAATTTACAGACGATCGTATGAATTTTATGAAAGGGCTGATTACGACATGTCTCTGCATCTGTTAGATAGTGCACTCAACATATACCCAGACAATGAGTTCAGCGATAACATTCAGCTATTAAAAATTCTCAATATTGGTCAATTGGAGGGGCAGCACAAATATCGATTTGAACTCGACAATTTTGTAAAGTCCTATTCAGAAAGCGAGTTGTTGCCTTACGCTGAAACGCTAATCAAAACTTCAGACAGCTTCAAGGCAAATCTCTTCAGTAGCTCCAAAGCCAGATACTTGAGGGATTTTAATCAAACGCACTATTTCGTTTTAATTTATCAAAACAAGGAAGCCAATAGTGTCCTTGCAACAGGGCTTTTGCAATCCTTCATTGAAGAAAACAATCTCGGCTTTAAGTCTGGAAACATATTGCTCAGCGATGATTACTCTATCGCCCTCATAAATAATATTCCTGATAAAGGACAAGCAAGTGATCTCTTAACATCATTTAACCAACAAATGACTCCTGCTGACTCGTTTATAGGTGAAAAGCATTTTGTTTTTAGTATTGCAGAAGACAATTTTGATATACTCTACCGAACTAAAGACATTGACACCTATCAGACATTTTTTGACAAGTACTACCCATGAGTAAAAAATGGACTCATCGAATAATCCTTATTCTCTGGGCTGGGTTTCTCCTATCCTTTATAGGAATAACCTCTCTAGTCTTAATGGTCAAAAACGATTCTTTTGGTTGGTTTGGGGGTATGCCAAGTTTGCAAGCGCTCGAACGTCCGGATCCCGATCTTAGCTCGGAGCTTATCAGTGCTGATGGCCTTCTATTGGGGAAATACTTTCGACAAAATCGGACTCCAGCAACCTATGATGAGTTGTCCCCCGAATTGATCAATACACTTCTGGTTACAGAAGATATCCGATTTAAGAATCATTCGGGAATAGATCTTCGGGGTTTGCTTAGAGCAGCTGCTACCCTTGGAAGTCGAGGGGGGGGGAGCACGGTAAGCATGCAGCTCGCCGAGAACTTATACAGAACAAATACGGAGAACAGAGGAAGCCTCTACAAATTTCGATATGTTGGCTATGTTATCACTAAAGTCAAGGAGTGGATTATTGCCATTCAATTGGAAAAATCCTACACCAAAGAAGAAATTCTGGCCATGTACCTGAACACCATAGAGTACGGTAGTAATTCCTATGGTATCAAAGTAGCAGCAAAGACATTTTTTAATAAACTCCCAGCACAACTAGACTATAAAGAATCAGCGGTGTTGGTAGGCTCGCTCAATGCTCCTACAGCATTTAACCCAGTCCTAAACCCTGAACGCGCAATGCGCAAAAGAACAGAGGTGTTGTACAACGTACACAAGTACGGGTTGATAAGTAGGGAAATATACGATTC